>JAOUFU010000429.1 GCA_029858035.1 Phycisphaerae bacterium | reverse complement strand
ATCATGGCCCACGACCCGGACGGTCGTTTCGCGCTGGTTGACGGCGGCGAGACGGTCGGGATGGTGACGACGACCTGTTATCAGACGATGGGGTGGATCGGCTGGCTGTACGTCGCCGAACGACATCGCGGCAGGGGGCTGGGTGCGACCCTGATGCAGCGGGCGGTCGAGCACCTGAAGTCGAAAGGGACAAGCACGATTATCCTCGAAGCCGTGGTCGAGGCCGTTTCATTGTACCAGCGGCTTGGTTTTCGCGAGCAGTTTATCACTCAACACTATCTTCTCGAAGAAGCTGGACATTCAGCTTCGGACGATGTTGATGTCCGAGACATTAGTCAGTGCTCTGTGGATGATATAGCCGCGTTTGACCGAAGGTTTTTCGGACAGGATCGGCGGCGGCTGTTCGAGATCGTAATGAAAAATCCCAATTTTGTTGGTAATATCGCCTACCGAAATAACAGCATCGCCGGTATCCTGTTTTTGACCGAGGCCGAGAAGAACCGTCAGGTCAGCCCGATGATCGTCGACCTGTCGGTTGGGTCGCCCGACCAAACGGCCCAGGCGTTGGTGTCGGCGGCGTTTGCGAAGTCCGATAAACCGCTCTATTTCCGCTGTCCGCTTGTGGATTCGGGCCGGGCGGCGATGCTGGTGAGGCAGGGCGTGGTCGAGGTCGCCTATCACACCGTGCGCATGTGCCTGGGGCGGGAATACCCGGCGGAGAAGGCAGGAACGCTGTCTCTGGGCTGTCCGGGCAAGGGCTAGGCTTGTCGGCCACGCCGATTTTCCCGATAAAATGTGGTTCTATTTTGTTCGGGAGCTTGACAAAGGGTAATTGGCCTCTATATTGGGCGATTAGCGGGGTGGAGCAGTCTGGTAGCTCGTCGGGCTCATAACCCGAAGGTCGAAGGTTCAAATCCTTCCCCCGCCACCAAATTCAAGCCCCTGAAGTTCAACAACTTCGGGGGTTCTGTTTTTCGGGGGAAAACCTTCAGAAACCGGATTTTCTAACAGTTTTCTAACAGCAGATGCTTTTTTCAACCTGCCTGACCCTCTATTCGAAAACAGAGTGTGTTGAGTTTTAGTGCTCTGCGGATGCGGGCCTGTGGTTGTTGAGGAATACAGGTCGGATCTGTAGGGTCAAAACCAAAAGGTTAGCGGACTTTGTTTGTTGCTATCAACCGCTGTTTTGAAACCTCATTCCCGAAACCGTCTCGTGTTTGACTACGTAACTATCGTTATGGAGAAGGGTGCGATCATAACTTTCATGCATTGCTTCGCTTGTGGTCGTCCAAGAACGTTCGTTTCCCAACTTCTACTCGGCCTGGCCTGTTTCATCCTACCTTCTGTTGCTCCGGCCGGTTCTGCTCCGGACCTAGTGTATACCATCAGCACTGACTGGGATACAGAGAACAGGCAACTGATCGTCAGTCTCGAATTCATCGGTGAAGATGATGGGACAACCTCTATTCGTATCCCGCACGCCTGGGCGTGGCAGGATTCATATGAGAGAGGAATAAAAAATTTCAGAGCCTTGAGTGATTGGACATCTGTTACGGAGAAGCGGGGCGAACATGAATACGTAGTTCACCACCCGCCGGCGGCAGAAGTGGCAATTCAGTATGTAGTGGTACAATATTGGGATGAGCCAATTACCCGTGATGTTTACTATAGGCCAATTTTGGGATCGGATTTCTTTCATTTCATCGGTCATGGTTTATTTGTATATCCCGACTGGGACTTGGAAAAGACCCGTGAAATCAGAGTAACTTGGAACAACCTACCGGCAACCTGGAATCTGGCAAATTCCTTTGGTGTGGGGGACACCGATCAGACTGTTCAGTGCAGCCTGGATGAACTGTGTCATGCCGTATACATGGGTGGTAATATCCGTGTTCATCAAATTGATGTTATGGGACGACCGGTTTTCACATCTATCATTGGAGACTGGCAGTTTCAGGTTGACGATTTCGATACATTAGTTGGCAAGACAGTGCGTGCCGTTCGAGAGTATTGGAACGATTTTGAGTTTCCCTTCTTCCTTGTGACAATGATACCCACAGACCAACCCTGTTGTTCAAAGGGAGGAACAGGTTTATCGGATTCCTATGGTCTCTTTGTCTCGGCAGAAACAGAAGACTTGGATGACCTCAAGTTCTTACTTGCTCACGAGCTATTTCACACCTGGAATGGGCGTAAGATCCAGCGACAACACCCCGAAGAACTTGTTTACTGGTTTGCAGAAGGTTTCACAGATTACTTCACGCTTCTTATCCTTCTGCGATCAGGGCTAATAACTCTACAGGAATACATTGAAGATGTTAACAGAACATTGGTCAATCTGCATGAATCGCCCGCACGCAACATTACCAATCAAGAGATCTTGGAGAGAACTCACAAAGACCAGATTGTGGAGCGGATTCCGTACCTGCGGGGTGATCTAGTGGCTCTGCGGTGGGACGCAGCGATCAAACGAGTTACCGGTGGAACTTTCTCTCTTGATAATTTGATGAAGGACCTGCTGAACGCTGCCATAAATTCCGGGACTCTTGTTTCCTCTCAAAGTATAGACTCTCTGATACGGCCGTACCTTCGAGATGGGGTAGTGGATGACATTCAGTCTTTTATCGATTCCGGGAAGACGGTTGTGCTGTCGGACAGCGACCTTGGTCCGTGTGTGTCTCTCGACACAGTTGAGATTTCGCCTTTTGATCTTGGGTTTTGTTACAGCAAACCCAAGGAAGGTGATCCTTGGATGATCTCCGGCGTAGATCCGGAGGGTCCGGCCTTTGCGGCCGGTCTTCGTGATGGTCAGACACTTGAGGGGCGAAGTATTCACTGGAACCAGACAGAAAAACCTGTAGTGCTCCAAGTACGCAATAAGAATGGCGAATTGAAAGAGATTAAATACTATCCGAAGGGAAAACCGTTTCCGGTTCCACAATTTCGCCTTGATCTTAACGAATACAAAACAGATTCATCGGCTTGTCTGAAGTGGTTTGGACTGTGACTTTTTACTTCAAAGCATGAATCTGCACGTCATACCTGACAGACCCCTCTTTCTAACATTTTTCTAACAAAAGTAGCCAAAACAGCGGAGAATTGAGAAAGACAGCCGCTACACCAGGCAGGCACCAGCCCCCGGGTTGCGCCTCAGGCGGGAAATTCTTCCCCCGCTGCCAAATTTGTCCCCGGATCCGGTCAGGATTCGGGGTTTTTCTGTCAGGTCCAGTTCGCATTTCGGGATTTCCGCGTAATTGTTGGCAGTTCTTTCGGTTAGCGGGAAATGGGTTCGTTTTGTCGTTTTTTATATGCGCCATGTCACTTTGGTAGCGAATTTGCACCTCGGCAACTTCTTATCCTCGATACAGTAATCCACAAATGTGCCGTACTTGGTAATCACCATTGACTTTGTAGGGGTCGTGGCGTAGAATACGGAAGACCGGGGATTAACATAGATGTTCTGGTAGACTAAGTGAGTGAGGCAGGGGAGGCGGGCAGTACAAGGGTAGCGAGCCGGGCTGGTTTTGCCACCAACGTCTCCACAGATGCTGGCGCAGAAGGCACGCGCTGCCTGCTGGAACGATTGCTGATGCAGAAGAGATATGGTATGTGGATAGTCGTGAGGGTGAAACAATGAAATCTATCGGCGCTGCCGCTCTTGGGTCGCTATTAGTCAGCATTAGTCTCCTGGGCTGCACTCAGAGCCTGATCTACAGTCCTTTTGCGAATCTGCCACCCAAGCCGCTTGTTCAAGGACAGACTCAGGCGCAGGCTGGGGTCGGCTACTTTCCCGAGACCCGACCGCACAAAGTCCCCAACGAAACGGCGACCGGCGGAGAGGCGTCGTTCAGGTTTGCCATCTGCGATCACTTTACGCTGCAGGGAAAGGCGTGGAGGGATCTCTCCGACAATCTTGAAAGAGAGAACAGGTGGGGGGCTTCATTGTCCATTATCGCTATGCTCAACGGCCCCTCGCATTTCCGCGTGGGGTTGATGCCCACGGCTGCATTTGTATTCGGCCACGGTGACCTGCAGGGCGGCG
>JAOUFU010000428.1 GCA_029858035.1 Phycisphaerae bacterium | reverse complement strand
TAGGGTCAAGGTGGATAGGACTTGATGGTCTCGGGGGAAATGCTAAAGGCAGGACCGGCTTTGGCATTCACGGCACCATAGAGCCGGAGACAATCGGTACTAAAAGTTCAAAAGGGTGTATTCGTCTGCATAATGGTGATGTAATAAAGGTCTACGATTTATTGACGGAGGTTCAATCTCTCGTCAGAGTTATAGACTAACAAAAATAAGGTGTTTTTTTGGCTGTATCGAAGAACCAAAGGATGGTTACATGCGGGCGAAGCTTGTTAGAAGTAAAGCGTATCGTATACCTGGGCGGCTATCGGCAGGTACTTCTGACAGGGCGAGGCGGGAGCGTGACATTTTGGGCATGGATGGCCTCAATAGCTGTTCATCTGATAGTACTGGCAGTGTTCGGCCTTGTGAAATTCCCTCAGTCCCAAACTCAACTACGAGATGTTCCCATTCCAACGGCAACGGTAAGCCATGTAAAGAAGCTTATTGAAGCTGCCCCAGTAATTCCTAAACCAAAGATAAAAAAGGCAAGCAAGGCCGAATTTGCAGGAGGAGAGAATTCGGCAGCGCACAAGCTGACGGTGGGGCGAATTTTCGAAGCTGCAAAGCCGGGTAATAAGGATTTGGGGGATTTGGCAAAACCGTCTGTATCGGAAAGTGTTTATGTTTTGCCGGGCAGTAAGGTTTTGTCGCCCAGGATTGAATTTTTCGGTAGTTTCTCTGACCAGCGTAAGGTTTGCTATCTTGTCGATTGTTCGGGCAGTATGCAGGGAGTGTTTGGTCGGGTTCAGAGAAAGCTTAAGGAATCGATCAGAGGTCTGCAGGCAGACCAGTATTTTTATATCATTTTTTTCGGCGGCGACAAGCTGTTTGAATCCGGCGGCGGGCAATTGCTTCGAGCGGGAGAAAAGGCCAAGTCTTCAGCGTATGATTTTATCGATTCTATCCAGCCGGCCGGATTGACTAATGCGCCGGCGGCGTTGGAGCGGGCGGTGCAAATTCGTGATGGGCGCGGGCTTAGCCCTTCGGTTATATATTTTCTAACCGACGGTTTTGAACTGACAGCTAAGGGTACCCAGATATTTTCGCAGAAAGTAGCGGACCTGCTGAGGCGATTTGCGCCGACAACAAGAATCAATACGATAGGATTTTGGCCTCAGAGCAGCGACCGTAAGATGCTGGAGGAGATTGCAAGACACAGCGGTGGAGAGTTTGTCCTTATCAGCGATGATGAAAAATAGCCACAAAAAAGCACAAAAGGAAATATAGATTGCTTCGCTGCGATCACAATGAGATAATACGGCGCAGGATATACGAAAGGCAAGGATGCGTAAGAGCTTTTTATTAAAAGTGGTCTTTTTTGTCATTGCATTAGCTGGTGTATCAGCGGTGATAGCTGTTACGTTGGATGGCAGCTTCGGAACTGATACAACGGGGGCCGCTCGAACGCAAACCTTCTTTGAGCAATTCGTAATAGCCGGCGGTCCTATTGTCTGGTTTGTGCTTTTGCCGATGTCACTTATTACGGTTTTCCTGGCAGTCGAGTACAGTCTTACCATACGCCGGGCAAAACTTTTACCCGGCGGTATAGGCGAGAGGATTATTGCTATAATACGGGCAAGCGGCCCGGGACAATTGGAAGCACGAATATCCGGACAAAATGATTTTGTAAGTGTCGCAGTATTGAAGGCCCTCGGCCAGGGCAGGGGTGATTGGTTCCGGATGCGAAGTGTTCTTGATGAATCATTGCAGGAGCAGGCTGGGGGGCTTTTACGCAGGATTGAGTGGATAAATCTGATTGGCAACGTTTCGCCGATGGTTGGGCTGTTCGGTACGGTTTTCGGGATGATAAAGCTGTTCAATGCTATTGTAATGGCTGGTGGTCAGCCGGAAACGATGCAGTTGGCCGGGGGGATTTCGGTTGCACTGGTCACAACCTTCTGGGGCCTGTTTATTGCGATACCGGCTTTGGCGATGCACGGCGTGTTTTGCAACCGAATCGAGACGCTGGTAAACGATGCAGTTGTAGAGTCTGAGAATATTGTACCCGAGATAAGGCGCAGCCTAAACCCCGTTGGAAGCAGTGCCAGCAAATCGGAGCGCCCACGTTCGGTGCAGACTTCTAACGGGTTGAAAAAGCAAAAGCAGGCAAAAGCCCATCATTCGGTAGAACCTAAACAGACGATTGGTGAGCTGGGAGCGAAGCCGGTCAGGTCCTCAATAGAGTCCCTACGCTCCCAAACATAAGATAAGAGAAGGTTTATGCCTTTGAGAGGTAACAAGGATTTCCGTAGTTCCACGAAGCCGGGTTCTTTTAATATGACCCCGCTTATTGACATTGTTTTTCTGCTAATTATCTTTTTCCTGGTGGTTTGTCAGTTCATCGAGGCTGAGAATTTTGCAGTTGCCGTTCCGGACGGCTGTTTATTTGCCACGACGGCTTCTGAACCTGGGGCCCAGGGGACTACTGTTACTGTTATGAAAACAAGTGCGGGAAAAAGTGCATTTGCGGTCGGCTCGGAGAAAATCCCGGCATCCGGAGGCCCTGATTTAACGGAACAAATTGCCCGATTGGTAGATTATGGCTTAAGAAATTTGCCCTCTGACCGAAGGATTGTTACCTTGCGTGTTGATAGGGATGTTTGTTTTGCCCAGGCCCAATACGCTCTGGCCGCCATTGCCCAAAGCAGTGCGACAGATATCCAGTTAGCAGTCTTAAAGAATAGGGAGCCGTCAAACGGTGAGCAGTGAAGCCCGCCAAAGCCGGGTCGGGCCGTATTCTTATGCCGACTCTTTTTTTGCTCTTTTTTTTGCGGTGAAGAGGTCGGCTTTGCCTTCGACGATGTCGCGGGTGATTACGTATTTTGCTCCCTTTGGCTCTTCCGGGAGTTGATACATCAAATCAACCATCAGCTCTTCAATAATGGCGCGTAATGCTCTGGCACCGGTGTCGCGCTTGAGCGCTTTCTGAGCCAGCGAGCGCAATGCATCATCTGTAAATTCAAGCTCGGCATTCTCCATCTCAAAGAATTTTTGATACTGCTTTTGCAGGGCGTTTTTCGGCTTGGTCATTATGTCTATAAGTGCATTTTCATCAAGAGCCGAAAGTGTTGTAATTACAGGAAGTCTTCCAACCATTTCCGGAATCATTCCATACTCGATGATATCTTCGGGTATGACCTGGTCAATTATATCACTGTACTCGGTTTTTTCATCTGTTCGGCCGGACAGTTCTGAATCGAAGCCTATCATTTTTTTGCCGAGTCGCTTCTTGGTGATATTTTCCAGCCCTGTGAAAGTACCGCCACATATAAAAAGTATCTGTGTTGTGTCAATCTGTATGTAGGATTGTTCCGGGTGCTTTCTTCCACCTTGCGGCGGGATATTGGCAATAGTTCCTTCGAGCATTTTCAGCAACGCCTGCTGGACTCCTTCGCCGGAGACGTCACGTGTAATAGAAATGTTTTGGGTGGTTTTTCCGACCTTATCTATTTCATCGATGTAGACGATTCCTCGCTGGGCGGCCTCTATATCGTAGTCGGCGTTCTGGACCAATCGGAGCAGGAAGTTCTCGACGTCTTCGCCGACATACCCGGCCTCGGTAACGGTGGTTGCATCACATATTGCGAATGGGACCTGCAATTTGCGGGCGAGAGTACGGGCGAGCAGTGTTTTACCGGAACCGGTCGGGCCGATTAAGAGAACGTTGGATTTGTCTATTTCAACATCGCTGTCGTCACTATCAGTGTGCAGGAGCCGTTTATAGTGGTTGTGCACTGCAACAGAGAGATATTTTTTAGCGTGCTCCTGGCTGATTACATATTGGTCGAGATATTCTTTTATTTCTCTGGGCCTGGGGATTTCTTTGAGTGCAATTGCCGGTCTGCCGAGATGTTTTCGGTCCTGCCGGATGATGTTGTGGCACAGTTCGACACATTCCGGACAGATAAAGACGTTGTTGGGGCCCTCTATGAAAGGCTCAGCCTGACTTCCCGCCCGGCCGCAGAAGCTGCAAATCGCTTTGTTTTTTTTATTGTTCGAACGCTTGGCCATTATTCTGTTCCTAAT
>JAOUFU010000034.1 GCA_029858035.1 Phycisphaerae bacterium | reverse complement strand
GTTTGCCAATTGCTGTCCCGATGAACTTGGACTGGAAATGTCCGTAGAGGATAATCTCATCACAATTTACGAAACTGAATATACCCCCGATGGATGCCGCTGCATGTGCAATTATCCGGTAACCGCAACGCTTGGTCCGTTTGATCCCGGAACTTACATTCTCGAAGTTTATGAGGACCACAGCGGCTTTATCGGAAGCACAACCGTCATTATAGACCCACCCTAATAACCGTATGCCGAGATTATTCAGGGATGATTAATCTCACCCCCAGTCTAAGATTTTTCACATCTTGTATAACGTTTCGGTTGGCATCGAGGATCTTTTGCCATTTGTGCTCGGAGCCATAGTATTGATAGGAAATGCCGGATAGCGTGTCGCCATTTTGTACCGTATGGTATCTTGGTTCCTTTACATCTTTTACTGTTTTCCTGTCACTGGCAATCTCTGTTTCAACCGACCGACTGTCCGGTATGTTCGGCTCAAAACTCAATTGCTCGATACCTTCTTCCCGCTCAGCTTCACTGTTCTCAGGATCCGTCATTGTTGCTCTTGCACTTAAGCTCGGACGCGTAGACAGCCACAGACCGGTAAAGAATACTACTACCAGGCCTACAAGCATTCCTATTTTGAAATCCTTTGGCATTTTTCGCAATTTGTAACTTTATGGTTTATGAACCAGCTATTTACGCTCTTTTTTCCTTCTGTTCTTTTGCTCTTTTGCTCTTATGCTCTTACGATCTTTATCACTTCCGGCTTTAGTGCCGAGCAGCAATATCGGTGCGGCTATCGCAATCGAAGAGTACGTGCCTATGATAATGCCGAGACCCATTGCGAAGGTAAAACCTCTGAGCCCCTGTCCGCCAAAGATATACATTATCAGCACGACTATAAACGTCGTGAATGATGTCATGATGGTTCTGGAGATAGTTTGGTTAATGCTGTTCGTAATTGTTTGAGGAATCAGGCGGGCCTTCTTTCGGTTTTCGC
Source organism: Phycisphaerae bacterium (assembly GCA_029858035.1). Taxonomy (GTDB): domain Bacteria; phylum Planctomycetota; class Phycisphaerae; order Sedimentisphaerales; family Anaerobacaceae; genus CS2-K091. Next base: position 16,114 of record JAOUFU010000034.1, on the reverse strand, counting down.
GGATACGGTCGAAAACTACTATCGTGTCGTTAAGAGAGTATCCGATGATTGTCAGCAGCGCTGCTATTATGGCCAGGTCGATTTTGAAATCTCCTATCAAAAGTATATCTCCGATTACTGTTCCTGCGATATATGTGCAGGCCGTGATGGCACCCAATGTAATGCATACATCGTGCACCAGTGCTGCAATCGCGGCAAAACCGTACCGGAAATCTCCGAATCGAACCCAGATATAGGTAACAATTGCAAATAATGACAGAACAATAGCAATCAGTGCCTGTTGCTTTGCCTCTGAGCCGACTGAGGGGTCTATCTGAGTCACTCGGGGAAGTGATGTTTCAAGTCTCGTTGCACCTAACACTCTTGTTCTTTCGTTCTCAACAAACCGTGTCCATTCTTCTTCGGTTAGTTCGCGAAAGCCTGCTTCCGGCTCGACGCTTATATACACAAAGGAATTTACCGGTTCATTGGGTTCCATTTCTGAGATGTCGGATTTAAGGATTTTATGGTTATACCGGTCAAGGTGCTGCATATCAGGTTTGTATTGTAAGTCCGCCAATCGGGAGTCGAGTTCTTCGACTGTGGCCGCTCTTTCGATTTCGCAGAGGATTTTAATACCACCAAGAAAGTCAGAAAGCGCCGGATAAGAATCAATAAGCTCTTCGGTTATTTTTTCCTGTCCGGTGATTGTCGGGACAAGATTTTGTTGGATTTCCAGTTTGCCTTCGAAGGCCTTGAGTATCGCGTCATTGACAACCTCATCGATTTGTGGTTCTCCGATGTTTGCATCGGCGAAGACGTTAGCGTCAGCAAAAGCGGTAGTCAGAACATTTGTTACCAGCGATTTGTTCATTTGGCTTGTTGTTACCACAAATGTATTGCTGCTTTGTTCTGTTATTTGCAAATTGCTTAGTCCGCCGCCGAATTCATCATCGGCTTTTGTAATTGCTGAGGTGACAGTTTCAACGGTGTGCTGTGGCGGTCCCGACAGGGTAATAGTAGTGGCCGATTTGTTCGTTTCAGTAGTGTTAATTTCATATTGAGTGTATATTTTTTCACCGTCTTCACTTTGTATATTCGGCTTCGGTTTTCCGATGCTGTAGACGCTTGTGGTTGCAAGGGCGGGGTTGGGATTGTTCGGGTCCGTTCCCATTTTGCGTATTCTGTTTTCAACTTCCTGCCGGGAAAGATTGACATCATCTTTTAGGTTGATTTGGGCGGATGTGCCCGCAGTAAATTCGATACCGTATTTATTGTTCGTTGCATCATTTCTCGTAAAGAACACGAACAGGCCTGCCGCAATAAGCAGTATTGATATGCTTATAAATATTGGTCGCAAAGCCATCCAGTTTACATTTGGTGTGCGTATCAGATTAAGCATTAGTAAATGCTCTTTGATAATTCGCTTGTTCAAAAGAAAATCGAACATCACACGGGTCACAAACAATGCCGTGAACATACTCGAGCCGATGCCTAACATAAGAACCAGGGCAAAGCCTTTTATTTCTTCAGAGGCGACCCAGAAGAGAATCGCAGCTGTGATAAATGTGGTGATGTTGGCATCTAAGATGGTTCTAAAGGCTCGCTGGTAGCCGTTTCGTATGGCGATTCTCAGCGACGAGCCTTTCTGCTGTTCTTCGCGGATTCTCTCAAAAATAAGCACGTTCGCGTCGACGCTCATACCAATGGTTAGTATCATCCCCGCGATGCCCGGTAAGGTGAACGTTGCTCGTATAAGCGCCATTATGGCTAAAACGAACAGAAGGTTCATAAGCAGGGCCACATCGGCGATGCCGCCGGCCAGTGTATAGTAAACCAGCATACAAAGCACTACGAGAAGCAGGCCGATTAAGCCGGCTTTGATGCCTTTGTTGCGGTTGTCGGCGCCGATGGACGGCCCGATTGTCTTGACCGATATCGGCTGCTCTATCAGCTTGGACGGTAAGGAGCCGGCGTTCAACTTATCGACCATATCACTAACTTCTGTTTGAGAGAAGCTGCCCTTTATTATGCCGGATTTCCCTATTCGTTCATTAATGCTTGGAGCCGATATTGCGACACCATCCAGCAAGATACACAAAGGCCGGTCAATATTGTTTCCCGTGAGCTTGCCGAAGAGTATTCCACCTTTGTCATTCAGCGAAAAACCAATGGCTCTTCGTCCCATTTCGTCCGTAGACGGGAAGGACCTTTCGAGTTTCCAGGCCCTTGGCCCTTCCGTGCTGTGAAGCAGGCATTCACTTGTTTGGTTGCTTGCCAGCACGAAATACTTCTCGCCAAATTGCGCACGAATCGAGTTGGTTATTTTCCATTCATCGTTATTCTCTATTTCGCACCATACATATTTGCCCTTTGAGGCGTTCGAAGCAAATTTAGGCCCCTTTGTCTTGAGCAGATCCACTTGTCTGGTCATCTCGTCGACGTCAACATCAGGCTCGTCGATCGTAGGCAGTATTCTAAACTCCAGTATGCCCGCGCCTTTAAGCATTCGCTGCAGGTCTTTCGGGTCGTCGAGTCTGCCTTTATCTGGGCGATACCTGTCAAACGCTGCTACTACCGCCCTGATTTTTTCCTCTCGATCGGGAAACTCGGTTATCAGTTGTTCGATTTTTAACCGTCTTTCCGCTGATTTCGCCGGCATTTCGAGGCAGGAGTTAATCTGGTCTTCGGTCAGGTTTAATTTATCGAGGGCTGTTTTGGCGCTCTCGTATTTTTCTACAAATTCTTCATCGGTCAGCTTGTTGACTACCTCCGCCCAGTCTGAATATTTCTTGACATACTCTCCGAGCATCTCAACATGTTCATTGGAATCAGCAAATTCTTTCAGTGAGTCTGCAAGCTCATTCACATCGAGCTTGATCCAATCCGCAGCATTGAGCTTTACCTTGTTGGGCTCAATACCGGCCGAAGATATCTCTTGCTCTGAGGTTTCCAGTTCCAAAAGGAGTTTGTCTCTTTGATTTTGCAGCTCCTTGCGTTCGTCATAAGCGCTGGCCAGAGTCTCGAGAATTGCTAATCTATTAGGATCCTCTTGGGTAAAATCATTGAAATCTGCAGCTCGTTCTTCCGCAGGCTTTGCAAGAGAGAGCATAATTTTTGACGGGCTTATATTTTCATCAAGCAGCTCTTTCTTGGCGTTGTCGAACTCCAGACGTTTCAAACGCGTTTCTGCACTGGCCAGAGGCATTTTTATTTCGAAGCGGGTGTTGCCTTGAGGCTGCCATATCAGGTTTTGAATATTAGCGGGATCTATTCGCCTGCGAAGGACCGTTATCATTCTCTGGGCCAGATCTCTTTTCTCAGATTCTTCCATCCCCTGCGTGTCAATTTGATAGATAAGGCTCGTTCCACCCCCCAGGTCCGGTCCGGGCTTTAACTTTTTGCTTGGCGGATATAAAGTCAAGCCTGCTAAAACTACTAAAACAGTAATTACAATGATTTTCGGCATTAGGTTCTTGCCCATAACTTCCCTCGAATATTGTTTACACTATCGCCTGGTTTGTAGTTTACGAACTACGAACTACGAACTACGAACTATTAATCTTTCGATATGTTCTTTCCGATTGCTGATGAGACAATTTTTATTTTCGTATTATTCGATTCATCCACCTTCAACGTAATCTCGTCGCCCTTAATATCCACTATGGTTCCGATAATACCGCCGATTGTCTGGACTCTGTCGTTCTTTTTCAGTGATTGGACCAATTGTTTACGCTGCTGTTTTTGTTTTTGAGGCCCCCTGAAGAGCATGAATACCATTACTAACATCAAAGGAATCAAAATCCAGAAAGGAATAAGGGGTTTCGGCTTTGGTTTTTGAGCTGCGGGGCCATTGGGATCAGACGGCACAGTCGTTACTGCCTCGTTTTCCTCTGTTACCTGCTCTGAGGTAATCCCTGTTGGCCCCTGGTTTGATTCTGCCTGAGCTAATATCCATATATTGTCCATTTTTTATATTCCCTTTAAAGTGAATTTATGGTTACGGAACATTTGCAAGATATTAAATGATTGATTATCAATAATCAACAATCATTTTAATTGTTCGACCGACCATTCGGCAAATTCGTTCTTTTCTATTAACTGGCGTATTTTCCCCATTAATCTCTGGTAAAACCTAAGATTATGCAGAGATACTAAAATTGGGCCTAACATTTCTCCAACGTTGAAGAAATGCCTCAGCGCCCCCCGGCTAAAATTCTCACAGCAGTAGCAGTCACAGCCGGCTTCGATGCTTCTGGTATCATTTATGTGGGCGTTGTTCCTTAATCGTAAAGCGCCATTCTCGGTGAAAGCAAAGGCGTTTCGTCCGTTTCGGGTTGGCAGAACGCAATCGAACATATCGACGCCGGCCTTGACCGCCGCGATAATATCGCCTGGCGTGCCGACGCCCATTAGATAGCGAGGCTTGTCCTTTGGCAAAAACTGCGTTGTGTGAGCGACTGTTTTTATCATATCTGCGTGTCCTTCACCCACACTTAAGCCCCCGATAGCATACCCGTCAAAGCCCAGTTTGACAAGTTCATCGGCGCAGTAGCTTCGCAAGTCCGGGTTTATTCCGCCCTGTACGATACCAAACAGCATTTGGCTCTTATTGGAATGGGCCTGTTTGCATTGTTGTGCCCAGCGGATAGTCCTTTTTACAGCCTTGTTTAGTTGAGTGTCATCACTGGGAAAGTGCGCACATTCGTCGAAGCACATTATTATATCCGCACCCAGCCGGTTTTGGATTGTTGTTACTATTTCAGCGTTCAGGTATATTTTTGCCCCGTCAACGTGGCTGGCAAATTCGACACCGTCATCATCGACCCTGGTCAAACCACTTAGGGAAAAAATTTGATATCCACCACTATCAGTCAGAATTGGGCCATCCCAGGCCATAAGTTTATGCAGTCCGCCAAGTGCCTCCACCGCATCGACTCCGGGCCGAACCAGCAAATGGTAAGTGTTGGCTAAAACAATCTCGGCGCCCGTTTCTTTGAGTTGTTGTGGACTGACACCCTTTACCGCACCGGCAGTGCCAACAGGCATAAAAGCAGGTGTTTCAACCTTTCCGTGCGAAGTGGTTAATGAACCTCGACGCCCTGAAGAGCCGCTGTCTCGATAGAGAATTTCAAAGTCACTCATGTTTTCATTGTATATTGCGGGGTGGGTCGTGCGAAAAAATAAATATACCGGCACCCGATACTGTTCAATAAACTCTTATAATCCTCGAACCACGATAGTAAAAGCTGAGTATCTCCTTTGCCGTCATGTTTTTTCTTGCCATTCCTTGGGCCCCGCTTTGACACATTCCTACACCATGACCGAAACCTCTGCCTGATAAAAACGCCCATTTATCACCAAGGTCGACTATTTGGAAAATCGCGCTTTTTATCTTACGGCCGCCTGGGTCGACTGAAAGACGAAAATCCTCAGCTTTAAGGAAATCGCTTTTGCCCGTTGAGCCGAGAAGCTTGACCAGAGTTAAGCGCGAATATTTTTCATCGTTGCCCGGATAATCACTTTGCTTTGATACTTTGATTTGTATGATTTTACCAAGCGGCTTTAACTTTGGATACCTCTGTTGGAGCTTGTTTGTTACATCGCCCTTGTCAAATTGGGCCATAGGCCAGAAAAAAAAGTGGGATCTGGCAACGTCCTTACAATAGGGGCACGCGACACTAACCAGGGCTTCGAAGGAATCACCGAATACATCCTTGCTGTTTTCGGTGTAGCCGCCGCAGACTGAGCTGTAGTAAGCAGGGAAGATATCTTCGGTGCCGGCAGAGTCCTTACAGACCAAAACCTGACCGTATGTCTTGTTGACGGCATCCCACACCTGCGCCGATTCGGCTTTGACGCCGAGGTAAACCTGATGTGCCTGTGTCTTTCTCACATCCCAGTTGCGATTGTTGCCGAAACGCTTTTTGATGTATAGGCAATAGGTTCTGGACGCCGTTGCCTGTGCTTTAAGTGCTTCTGGTTCCCAATAATTGGGCATCTCAGCTCCAACTACGCCCGCTAAATATGGTTCGAGTGGAACAAGGTTGATTACATCGAACCGATGGTCTTCACCATTGGTTATTAGTTTTAACTTGCCGCGATAATCGTTGCCGTTTAGGTTAAGGATGTAGGGCTCGTTCGGAGAAATAATGACTTCTTTACTTGCAAACTCTTCGCCGCCAATGTTAATTCCGCCCTCGGATATGCTGACGTTTATCGGCACATTGGTCTGACCAAAGTGCTGTATGGTTGCTGTTAAATTGTCACTGGTACTAATGCTGAAGTCGGACTGGCTCCTAAGTTTGCAGCTCGTGACGTCATTGAGCAGCAACACCCTTACCCAGAATTGAGGATCGATATCCATCTGCGGCGTCGGCCTGGCTGGTTTTCTTGCCTTGCAGCCGCCGAGGATTATCAGCAAAAGTAAAGGAAAACCTATTTTGAATATTAGAAATGTAAAATGAGTTCCTAAAGAGACTGCTGAAACTGTATGTTTAAGGTGATTTGCGACCGGTTGGGTGTTAGTGGACAAAGTAAATTTCCCCGAATATCTCTCATATTGAGATCCCAAATAAATTTGGGAATTGTTCATCTTGTATATAGCCCAAAATTTATTGGGGCCTTATTTGCTCTTAATCAAGGCTTCGCAGTGATAATCCAAGGTTGCCGATGGCCTTGGTGATCTCGTTCAAGCTTGTTACACCGAAGTTTTTACAGCCCAGAAGTTCCGCTTCTGTTCTGCGTATCAAATCGTCGAGCGTGCGAAGTTCGAGTTTTTGCAGACACTTTCGAGCACGAACCGATAATTGAAGGTCATCTATTGATTTGCTCAGGAGTTGTTCATCTTTGTCTTCTGAGATGCTCAGATCAGAGATATCGGCTTGAGATAGCTTTTCCTCAAGGGCCATACCAAGATGCAGGCCTTTTGTTTCGAGAAGGGCCTTGATTTCTCGAAGGGACGTTTCCCCGAAGTTTTTATAAGATAACAGTTCTGCCTCGCTGATATTTAAAAGGTCGCTCAGCGTTATGATGTTCATTTTTCTCAGGCAGTTTCTACTGCGTACCGAAAGCTCAAAATCAGAGATCGGCGTTTCGAGGATTTGGTTTTTACGGGTCTTCTTCTCTTCTTTTTCCTCGTCGTAGAACATCGTTTTTGCGCTTTCGATGTCTTTACTGAACAGGAGGGCCCTTTGATGATTCGGATGAAACTCCAGGACCGTATCGACACATTGGGATGCTTTGTTAAGTTCCTCGTGGTCTTCGTAAAGTACTGCTAAATTTAGCAGCGCGCTTACATAGACCTGACTTCCTGAAGCAATTTGCCTGTAGTAGTCGATCGCTGCGTCTTCATCCCCCGACAAATCGCAGCGGTAAGCCATGTGGAAAAGTGCTCTCTGATGGTTCGGCGATAATTCCAAGGCCGCTTTGTAGTTGTCCATTGCCTCTTCATAGAGCCCCTGCGCTTCCTGAAGTTGGGCAAGCTGGCAGTGGTATTCGGCGCTTACATTTTCAAAATTTGAGCATGTTTTGAGTTCCTTGGCGGCAGCCTCGAAGTTGGATGCATGACGATATGTGGCGGCTTTTTCCAGAGTCGTGTCTAATTTATCTGCACCGTAATCAATGCTCCTTTCAAAGTTTTCGATTGATTCATCGAATTTGCCCATTCGCCTGAGTGCAAAGGCCATGTATATGAATTTCTCTTTACAGTCCGCCCCTTTTGCAAGCTTCTTGGCTGCTTCAGCGTTTTTGCCGACAATAAACAGTCCGATACCTGTAGATAAAGAGGCCTTCTGACCGCCCCTGCTAATATTTTCTTCCAGTTGTTCACTGAAATTAAGCAGGTTACTCTCGCTGGAATGGACAAACTCGGAAAGCTTCTGAATTTCCTCCATTGACGGAAGGTCATTGGCAAATAAGTCGATTTCCGGCTCTGTAATTGGTTCCATAAAAAATTGCTCCTTACTTCTATTTCGTATATTGCAATTGGTATTTGCTTACTTGTTTCGCAATCCGCATAACGATATAGCCCGGTATTATAACAATGATAAATACCTTTGCAACACATTTTTTTGCCATAAGAATTAACAAATTATCCTAAATTTCCTTGATTTCGGCATCCGAAAGCCTATAATCATTCTTGTACCACATTTCAACAGTGGTAAAGGCCAAAGGAGGCGTGGACATGCAATTGCTTTTGATTAGGTTTTTACACGCATTAGAGCCCAGGCTTTCCGTTATAACTGTGCCCCGAATACAAACCTTTTTTCGGAGGAGAAGAAAATGAAAAAGCTAAAAATCATCTTTATAATCTTTGCGGCGGGCTTATCCGCTGCTCAGGCACGGGCGGTCCTCGCTCTTTCAGTAGACTTGGGTACGACTGTGGGCGAAGCGGGGTATACTCTGACTAACTGGGGACCAGTTGAACCGACGACCCATCCCGGAGGTTGGGGTGGTATTGCCAGCGATCCTGCCTCGTATGATAAACGTTGCAGAACAGCCTGGGGATACGTTGAAAATACAAAGGATGCGTCGATTACGTTTCCAACTAAAATAGTCTCGGTAACAGTTAGGCACTTGGATGGGTTGAGCAATGATAGCTTTAGAGTCGAGGTGGACGGGAACCTTTGGGGCAGCTATTCTGCTGTTTCTGGCGTGGGCGAGTTCTGGACGGTTAGCTCATTTTCCGGAACTCCCGGTACGATTCTGACAATTACATGCACAGGTCCAGCGGGGCAATATTTTAATCCGTATGGGCAGGTAGGTATAGATAGGGTCGAGGCAATCCCCATTTCTGAGCCGGTGACTTATTACATTGATGCGAGTGTTTCTCCCGGTGGTGACGGCAGAAGTTGGATGAAGGCGTTCAATCGCCTTAAGGATGCGCTGGCTTTTGCGTCAAGTGGAGATGAAATCCGCGTCGCCCAGGGCCTTTATTCTCCCGAGGATCCACTATCAGATATTCGTCGGGCAAGGAATCCGAATCCAGCCGATGGTGCAAAAAGCGTCAGTAGAACGGCTGATTTGAGCTGGACGGCTGGCTCTGATGCCACATCGCACGATGTGTACTTCGGCACGACCAGGCCAGGTGTGTTCCAGGGCAACCAGAGTGGCATGATTTTCGACCCCGGCACGATGGCTTATTACACTACGTACTACTGGCGTATCGATGAGATCAGTAATGAGGGCAAAACCATCGGTACAGTCTGGACTTTCACGACACTATCTTCACCACCACCTCCTCCTCCGTTGGCCGATAGTAACGAGCAGGCTGCACCAGCGGTCGTCGACCGCACAGCCACCTTCCAGCTTATAAACGGCGTGGTTATTAAGGGCGGCTACGCAGGTTTTGGTGAACCGAACGCAGATGCTCGGGATATCGAGGTGTATAAGACCATCCTCAGCGGCGACATAGGAATTCCCGGCAACAGCTCAGACAACAGCTTCCATGTAGTAACCGGCGCTGGAACGGACGAGACAGCCGTCCTCGACGGCTTTACTATAACCGCCGGTAATGCGAACGAAAATTATCCTTCTCCATATGCGAACGGCGGCGGAATGTATAACTATTCCGGCAGCCCGACGCTCATCAACTGCACATTCATCGGAAACTCGGCAGTTAGAGACGGCGGCGGGATGTTTAACGGCGGGCAGAGCAATCCGACTTTAACCGGCTGTATATTTAGAGGCAACTCGTCAATATACGAGGGGGGCGCTATATCCAACAGGACAAGTAGCCCAACGATAACCAATTGCAGCTTCATCGACAACTCCTCGAACCATGGCGGCGGGATATCGAGCTGGCCCGGCAGCCCTGTCGTGAGTGACAGCACGTTCAGCAGTAACTCGGCCGAACTCGGCGGGGCAGTCTTCAATTATGACAGTATCTCTACACTGACCAACTGCATATTCAGCTATAACTATGCCGAAGAAGTGGGCGGCGCAATCTGCAATCTGAGCACCGCCGTTCCATTGGTGCAGGACAATTCGGGCTCTTTGGGCGGAGGGACGAACATCGCAAAGAGCATTCCGTTATTTGCCGACTACACGTTCGGCGACAACTCATCCGACTATGAGAGCAGCGTAAACAGCGCGTCCGACAGCTCGACGTTAGTCAACTGCACATTCAGCGACAACTTCGCGAACGCCGGAGGTGGGGTATGCTACATAGGCGAGAGCAATCCGAGCCTGGATAATTGCACGTTCGGGGGCAATTCCGCGCAAATCGGAGGCGGATTCGTCATCAGCCAGTGCACCGTTATCCTGACAGACTGTACGTTCAGAGGCAACTCAGGTGAGTGGGGCGGTGCGTTCTACAGTGAGATCAGCAGCGCAGACCTAATCAACTGTATATTCAGCTTAAACACTTCGAGCTATGCCGGTGCTGCGATGCACGAGGCGATAAGCAGCTCGTCTCTATACAACTGCCTCTTCAACGGAAACACCAGCAATCTCTTCGGCGGCGCGATGTACTATTGGTACGAATCCAGTCCCCAGTTGTTTAACTGCACGTTTACCGGCAATTCAGCGCTTGTTGGAAACGCTATCGTTTGCGCTGTGCCCGAAGGTTACTACCCGCCACCACCGCCGAGCAACATTCGCGCGCTCAACTGCATCTTCTGGAATGGCGGCAATGAAATAGCAAACTGGGACAATTCGATAATCACGGTCACTTACAGCGATGTTCAAAACGGCTACTTTGGCACAGGTAACATCAATGCAAATCCGCTATTTATGGACTCGGCTATAGGCGACTATTATCTGCTCCCCAATTCGCCCTGCATAAATACAGGCGATCCGGATTACATAGCTGAACCCGACGAAACAGACATGGACGGCAAGCCCCGCATAATCGGAGCCCGAATCGATATGGGTGCTTATGAGTTCAATCACAATCCTGTCGCCGATGCCGGCCCGGACCGGGCTGTCGAGGCACAAGGTCACTGGGGAGCAACTGTCACGCTCGATGGCTCCGGCTCAAGTGACGCTGATTCTACGCACGGTACAATTGACGATATAAATGATTTTAACTGGTACGAAATCGACCCTTGCGACCCTAACGCTGATGTCTTCCTTGGAAATGGCCGGATTGTAGACTGCAACCTCCCAATTGGTGAGCATATTATTCTTCTCGAAGTAATCGATAAGGCCGGCGCATCTGATACCAACGAAGTAACCATCATTGTTCAGGATACGACACCGCCGGATATCAACTGCCCTCCGAACGTGACCCTTGAATGCCCTGCTGACACGACACCGATTGCAACAGGCAAAGCAACAGCCACTGATACCTGTGGAACTGTAACGATTACACACAGTGACCAGTGGCAGCCGAACTGCGGCAACGCGGGGACACTGGCGCGTACATGGATAGCCGCCGATGAGTGCGGCAACAGTTCAAGCTGCGTGCAGATTATCACAGTCGTCGATACGACTCCTCCGGCTATCACCTGTCCTGCGGATGTAACGCTCCAATGTCCGGCGGATACCAGTGTTGAGGCAAATGGCTCAGCCACCGCTGGCGATACATGCAGCAGTGTAGCGATTACGCATAGCGACCTGTGGCAGCCGGGCTGCGGCAATACCGGGATACTCACGCGCACATGGACGGCCACCGACGACTGCGGCAATAGTTCAAGCTGTCTGCAAACGATAACGGTCGTTGACACGACACCACCTGAATTCGAGTTTTCCGTAGCGCCCACAATGTTGTGGCCGCCGGATCATAAGATGGTTGAGATAACGCCGAGCTGGACGGTGAGCGACGAATGTGACGCAACACCGGATGTGTCTTTAGTCAGCATCGTGGCAAACGAAGGTGATGACACCATCGGCGACGGACACACAACCGATGATATTCAAATAAACGAGGATGGCTCAATCTACCTTAGGTCCGAACGAAGCGGGACAGGCAATGACAGGATTTATACGATCACCTATCAAGCAGTCGATGACTGCGGAAATGCTGCTGTTCGAAGCGATACCGTCAGCATTCCACATGACTTTAAGGTTTTAGTCAGAATTGCTTCTCGATGGCTTTGGGCAGGCCCGGCTGGAAGGATTCCCGAAGACCTGAACGGTGACGGATTTGTGAATTTAAAGGACATAGCTATATTTGCTAACAACTGGATACAATAGTTTTTCGCAGATTGCATACTTATGAGTGTAACTTCATTAAGACAAGCGTTAGCTCTTCAGACAACAGCCGAATTCAAAACAATAAGGCTGAAAGCTCACAGTCCTTCAATTTTTATATCCATTAACAATCCTATCGTTTCACCTTTATAAGGACGACCCAGTCTTTGTTGTTGTCCTGAGGTGGATGCCCAATGGTGACCGGGCCGGGGCCGCTGATTGTCCGGATAGTGCCGGTTTGTAGCGGGCCGCCGCTGCGCGGGTTATACCACTGTACGGTGAAGGTTGCGGATTTGCTGCCCACATCAAGGTTTGTTGTGCCGCCCCCTGGCAGATATACTGCATAGATTTCACCCGGCTTGGCAAAGCAGTAGTCGTCCTTGGCCAGGGTCAGCTCGTCATGGTGGCTCATTTCGGTAAAGGACAAATACTCGCGGAAAAACTCCAGCGCGTAGCCGGTCAGTTCCCACATATGTTCTCGGCTCCGCCAATCTTCACAATTCAGGTCATTGTGCGCGAATTTGTAACCGAAGTACCATTCCACCCCTGCGCCGCCGGCCATCAGATGTCCCCACAAATGTTTATCCCGGACTTCATCGTGCCAATAGTCATCTTTGTCGGGCTTGACGCCGGTGTGGGCGGGGCCGATTTCGTCCAGGCTAACGAACCACTGTCGCCCTGCACCGGCCGAACGGTCAATCCATTTCACTGTTTGCTTGTGCGTATCGTTGGTCTGCAGGGATGGGCCGTCAAAGTACTCGTAGCCCAGCAATGGACTATAAAATTCCTCATATTTGCCGGGGAAGGTATGCATAACGACTGGGTGGTCATAAGGATCGAGGTCTTTGATATACCGGCAGAACGCCTTGCGCTGCGAGGTAGTATTGGTATTTTCCTCGCCGAGGTTCCAGACAAGCGCGAGGTGATGCGCGAAGCGTGCTATCAGCTCACGGTAGTAAAGCTTACGCTGCCGACCAAGCTCGCCGCCGTCCAGCCCCTGGTCGTTCTCTGTTTCCTGCTGTATTATATGGAGCATAAGACCGAGCTTGTCCATGTGTGAGAAAACAATCTCCCATTGCTCGAGCTTGCTGCAGTCGAACCGGTATTTTTCTTTCGGATTCATCCACGGCCAAACGTCCTTGCCGTCGCCCCCGTCGATGTTATAAGGAATAAAATATACGCTGTTCATATTCTTGCTTGCAAGGTAATTCAACGCCCCGATCATGCCCTTGCCTTTTCCTTTTTTCCACGTCGGGTCACCGGCTTTCCAGTCGTTTACATGTGGCCCGTACCGATGCAGAAATTCTTTGCCTGCCGCTTCTCCTTCACGTTTCAGCTCGCCCACGTCGAACGTGCCGTCAAAGTCGGCATAAGCAAGAAAGTTCTCAGGACTGTCGGCTCCGCCTTTGAGAAAATATTCGCTGGTTTCGGCAAATTGCAAATATCTTTTTCCGACGTATTTAAGGAACCCTTTGCCCCGCAGGTCTCGGCCCTTCTTATTAGTCGGGCCAATTGTAAACGTTCCATTTGTGACGAAAAAGCTGACGGATTTTCCTGCTTCTGGGTCGCTGTTGAGAGCGATATCCGGACCGGTACGCAACGAAGCCCTAAAAGACCATTGGCCCTCTTCATCAGGAACAAAATGCACTCGCCATTTATTGCCCGAAGCCGAGCTCGTTTCTGCTGAATCCCCGTCAGCGGCATAGTAGCCGGGGACAACATATTGCTTTTTGTCCCTGGTGAAGGTAACGTTCAGGCGGTAGTCCAGAAAAGGATTCGGCTCGGCTTCTTCACCTGTGGTTGGCCCGGTAAAGGTAATCGTAATCGTGTGCCATTTTTTCAGCTCCCCGCGAATATCGGCTTCCTGAGTCGCGCCGTAACTGCCGCATACTGCGGCAAGTACAAGACCAATCGCACACAATAAAACTGATTTATGATGGTTCATTTCCTGCTCCTTAAACATATATAACTGAATTGTAATAAGTATCTTATAGTGCAAAGGCGAAGTTTGCAAAACATTTTTTCATGATGTGTCAGGCGCATAAAAAAGGCCGGGCAAAACACGCTCGGCCTTTATGTAACATACTATTGATGAGATAATCAGCCTGATTTTCAGATTCCACCGAAAATCGTCCAACGGCCCGGCTGGTTGAAAACCTGCCGAACGCCGAGGCGCTCCAGTTTCCACTCGCTTATTTGTCCGTCTTTTTCGATCTCAACCGTGCAGGGCACAACCAGGCCCCTGGTCGCGGGAATTGGATGTGGGCCGGCCGGTCCGATTGAAATGATGCGGAGGAACTTTCTATCGCCGAACGCCTGCTGTACTTTGTCGGCCGGCATTCCTTCCAGCAATTTACCCGCCTTGGCGTAATCTTCGGCGATCAGGGCCTCGAAGAACTGTCTTGCCACTTCAACGACAATTTCCTCATCGCTAAGATTCCCCTGGGCCAGACCGACATCCTGAATCGTCTGGTCAATCCGCATCACATCGGCAGGAACTTCATCATCGAGTGTAAACATTTTGGCCTCAATTGCCTGGTTGTAGTCATAATATTCCTGCGTACCAACGTATCGATACTCACCGTCTGTTAGGTGGTAATATTTTGCTGATATAACAAGTTTCGTAGCCTGGTCGACGAACAAAACCATGCGTCTGTAAGGCGATGGGCTTTCAGGCAGATACGTTGCTGTTACGACAATCGGCTTGGCCTTATCGGAAGGCTGGTCAATCTCTATTTTTACTTTGCCCGCTGTCTCCTGCTCGTACAGCCGTTCCACAGCCAGTCGTGGGTCACAGCTCTTCACGAGCTGGAGCATACGGTCGGCGACTGTTTTGTCCACGGCTATGAACAAAATGTTTTTCTTCTTAAAGTATACCTGAACTTTATTTTGGTTCCATACAATCGCTTTGGCACCGTCGTCAGGTGAGGCCCATTGAGGCATATGCATACGTGCATTCGTAATCTGTCCATGTTCGTCACACTCGACCCAAAATTTCTTTGGTTCATATTTGTGTTCCGAGGCAAAATCTTTTATGTGAAGGTATCGTACCGTGTGGTTGGCCTCGATGGTTTGATCAAGACCGTAGGCAATGGGTGTCGACGTGAACCAGAAACTTATAAATAACGCGACCCCTGCAAATATCGCCGCCGCCGCGGCTAATTTTGTGATTGGATTTTTCATGATAATTCTCCTTATCTTAAGAGGACCTGCAGCAGCTTTCTCTCTGCCTGTCAGGGATGTCAACATTTCCACGGCTTCCGGGTGTTCCTGTTTCCACTTCTCGAAGTCCGGCTTCTTGCCTTCCGAACCTATTGCTTCGGTAAGTGCTTCATCAAGCCAGTTTTTATCTTCAGAGCGTTCCATATTCTTCTCCTGTGAAACCGCTGTGCCTTAAATACTTTTCAATCTTTCGTTTTGCCCTGAATAGTCGGCCGTTCACCGCCTGGGGCGAAATATCAAGAACGTTGGAAATTTGTGCCTGTGAAAATCCGTCGTAGTAACGCATAACTATCAGTTCTCTGTCGGCGGGCCTCAGTTTCCAAACAGCTTCTCGAATCGCATCCCGATGATGGTCTGTATCATTTTGATTTCCAACGCGTTCCTGAAAATTCACAGCCGCTGATTTACCTTTCGACCGAAGAATACTCCGGGCAACATTTCTACAGATACTGGCCAGCCAGCCGGCAAATTTGTCCCTGTGCCTCAGGGTGCCCAGTTTTTGGCAGACTATCGCAAACGTCTCCTGGGCGGCATCGTCGGCAAGGTCTCTGTCACCGAGCACCGAATACGCCAGCGCCACCATTGGGCTGTGATACCGCTCGTACAGGGCCCCGAAGCTTTCCAAATGGCCGTTTTGGGCTGCTTCAACTATTCGTTCTTCTGATTGGTTTTCGAGTTTTATTGTCATCCTAAGCCTGCCAAACCAAACGATTAACTGATATCAGCTTCTATTATATAGTGTAATCCAGCCCCCAAAATGTGCGCATAAAATTAATCC
>JAOUFU010000033.1 GCA_029858035.1 Phycisphaerae bacterium | reverse complement strand
GTATTAATCCCATAACAAGAACCAATATCCCGATATAAGTTTTGAGAAATGCTTTTGGGATATTTATAGCTATCAGTGCCGCAATAATAGTGGCTAAAATCCCCAGGCTCGATACACAAAAAGAGACTTTAAAATCCTTGGTTGTCCCTCTTTTAAAAGATTCAATATAGCCCATCTCAGATAAATTTTTTGCAATAGTCCTTGGATTAGTAGTTTTTAGTGCGAGGTCTACATTCTTAAATCGCTGATGAAATATGCTTGCTGTGAATCCTCCAACAGCCTGAGAAAGTAAGATGGATGGCACTACCAGCACGGGTTCAAACCCGGCAATAATAAGAACTGGTGAAAGAATCGTCCCGTACATCATCCCCAAAGAAGCATCAATAAATTCACAAAGAAATCCTCCGAAGACTAATAATATGACAGTTTCCAGGCCCATTTTTTCTCCTAAATGGATTGTCGGTTAATGCGGTGAAGGTTTCGAGTATTTAGGTTCTGTCTAATTGCCTGTCTGCCAAAGCAATTGGACAAAGCCCAAAAGCGGTTATTAAAATGAAAGCTCTCTTGGTCATACGTACTTACCATAATGCCGACAATATGTTAAGTAGTTTTTTACAGCTGATTCTGCGGCACTTCGAGTAAAAGTTTAGTAACAATTTTCCCTTACTTGGCGTGTCACAGGCTCCATTTGTTGATATTCGTATAACCAGAAACCCACTGGCGGGAATTCTTAAAGAGCCTGCATTAGCGAGGACTGAATGGTGTCAATTTGAATTGCTTAAGCTGGCAGCTTCCATGAATGGCATGAGACCATAGCATGATTCTACGGCGCAGACAACCGGCTTGTAAGTTGCCAGGTAAACGGCCAACCGGTCTGCTGCATTAGCCAGGGGTTTGACTTTGTGTTTTTCAACAGGAAATATGATCTTGTTTTCGCTTATATCAGATCGTAAATGTTCAAATGTATTTTCGTGCAAAAAATAGGTTTATTCATAAATTCTAATCACCTGACACAAACTCGTCACAAGCTGTAACCGGCCGTTGTTACGGCATATCGTTCAATTACTGATAAAGCACCGGTACAATCAAACGGCATGTTTCCTGGCAAGCAGTTGCTCAATCTTTTCGAGAAGAGGCTGAGGTTCGATTGGTTTCTCAATGTATTCGTCAACAGGCAGGAATTTGGGGTGTATACGTTCACCGGGGAAATCAAATCCTGTCTGTTCCCGCATAGATGTCAGCATTAGAATGGGTATCTGGGCAAAACGTGGGTCTTTCCTCATTTTTCTTGCAAAAATAAATCCCTCTGCACCCCTTCCCATCATGATGTCGAGGATTATTGCATCCGGGACCTCTTCGGTCAATTTGGCAAATCCCTCGTCTGCATTATATGCGCAGCTTACTTTGTACTGCTTTGTCTCCAGGATCATTCTTGTGATCTGCACAAAGTCCGGGTCATCATCAATAATCAATATGCTTGACGTAACCATTTGTTCCCCTTTTGTATGGCATTGGTTGCGGGGCACTTAGCTGCTGATTCGTGTTCGTGCCTGATTTTTTCGTCATTTCGTTCTTAATAATACGACACCTCTAATCCGGAGATAATCTGTCCTTGTTTATAAAGTAGCCTCATCACATTAGACGGATATGTTTCCAATGTTGGCCAGGTCCCGGATACAGGTAAGGCTCGTCGGTCGGGAAGGCGTAATAGCCACCCGATGATCGGAGCCCAATTGACAAATGTAGCTTTGCGCTTTTCCTGCATCCGTGTGGGTTGTTCCGGGACCTGGCCTATGCGAGGAGTGGTGCTCTCGTGGTCGAAAAAAAACCGGTACAAATCTCGGTTCTGTAACACTCTATACTTTTCCCGCCAAAATGATGTTTGGTGGGATATGTCTTCAATGACTAACCTCGGCACATCAGAAATGATTTCCCTGGCTTCATTTAAGAGGTCACTACTCAGCTCTAATGTCTGCGGCTCTACACCGGTAAGTGACGTGTTTGTAATCTCTTCCATAATGATACTGCTAACTTTAACCGACTTTTAATAAATGAACGGCACAGGATATGCAGGGATCATAAGCTCGTACAACCATTTCCAGCTTCGAACATATGGACTCTTTCGGCTCAGCGATTAGGTTCTCGACTGAAACACGAAGATCCTTTTCAATGTTGGCCAAATTTTGGGCCGTCGGGGTGATAACATCAGCTTCAGTAAGTCGGCCCCTTTCGTCGAAGCTGTAGCTATGATACAGTGTGCCTCGCGGCGCCTCCACGGCACCGGTTCCTGTTCCCGCCCGCAGCCTGATATCCACCGGCCTTTCTTCATTAAGTCCGACACTGAGCAGCTCATCAATAATTTCTATTGACCGCTCTATCGAGTAAATCATTTCGACTGCCTGGGCAGCGTTATTATAGAGCATGTTTCCTGAAAGTAGGCTCATCCCCAGCTTATCTTTAGCTTTTTTTGCTTGGCCTGATAGCTTTTCCCCATTTAACGCTATTCTTGCCAAAGCTCCGACTGCAAAAGGCTTGCCTTTGAACAAGCTCTGTTTCGCATGAGAATGTGCAACAACTCCCTCGTTACAAATTTCCCTGTATGTCTTGATATCTTTAGTGCCGCCGGTTGATAGAGCTATCTTATCGCCGAAAAGGCCGTATCCCGATCCATCAGAGGATAGGGCGGCATAGATGTTAGGTGAGGTGCAGAAATCAGGTACTTGCAGGCTGCAAACCAAATCAAAACCAGACAGGCTTTGTTCCAGTCCCCGCTTCAGTTGTTCCTTTAGTCCGCTCAATTCATCTTGGCTCGGCAACTTCCCGAAACCACCAACGACAGCATTGACCGGGTGAATCGCTCGACCGCCTATTGTCTCCTGGATGGTATTGCCTAATTTCTTCAATTCCAGGCCCATCTTCACCTCTTGGAGGTGATCAGATGCCAAGGCGATTGCGCTTGGATAGCCCAGGAAATCAGGAATAGCGAGGCAAAATATATGCAGGGCGTGGCTTTCAATGTTACCTCCCTGTACTAAAAGCTCCCTTAATAAACGCGTCTGGGGAGTAACTTCGATGCCAAAAGCATTCTCAACAGCCATCAAGGAGGCCACCGTATGGGCCGCGGAACAGATGGCACATATCCGCATCAATATCGGCGCTACTTCGTCATAGGTTCTACCGACCACCAACGGCTCGAAGAAGCGAGGGCCTTCGAAGATATCCATGTTTACCTCGGCAACTTTGCCGTTCTCAATCTTTACGGTTATGCCACCGTGCCCTTCGACACGACAAAGGTGGTCAATGACTATTGACTTACGCATTCGTACCTTCCTTAAGAGATTCCATTTGCAAAGAGTCGGCTGCACCAGCAAAGGTACGCAGTCGGTTCTGAATATCAGATGGCGTAAATCCCTTTTCCTTGAGTAACCTTACCTCAGAAGAGATGTTTGCCTCTTCAACCGGTCCCCGGCATCCGATGCAGGGCCGTCCATAGCTTGGGCAACGGGCCTTGCAGCCGGCCACCGTAATCGGCCCCAGGCAGAGATGTCCCTTTTCAATTAGTAGGCAGGGATACTCTGCCATCTTGCACTCTGTGCAGACAGCGTAATTAGGCAGTCGAGGCAAATCCCCATGTAATAAAGAAGCTACTGCCTGTAATAATTGCTCCTTCTCTATCGGACAACCCGATATAGAAAGGTCAACCTTGACAAAGCTGCTTAGTGGTTGCGGAGTAATGGTCTTAAATAAGTCGCCTGTGGGGCCGTAAACCCTCTTTTTAACTTCTTCCCGAGAGAATTTATTCTCCATTGCCGGTACGCCGCCCCAGACAGCACAGGTACCGACAGCAATGAGTAAATTTGCCCTTTCTCGAAGCCTTTTCAGCATTTCTTCATCTTTCGGCTGCACGACAGTCCCATCAATAAAAACGATATCTAAAGGGCAATTTTCATCGCCGCCCGACATAGCCATCGGAAAGGATCTAATGTCTGTTGCTCCGACGATATCGAGAAGCTCATCCTCGCAATTTAAGATGACCAACTGGTCGCCTGCACAGCCGGTTAAGCCATAGATTCCTATTTTAGGTTTGCTGCTCATTTTATTTCCTTAGACCATCTCCGGTAAATTTATAGCATCCCAGTAATTGAATATCGGCCCATCAAGACACGTGTACTTGTAGCCGACCATACAGTGTCCACATTTTCCAACGCCACACTGCATGTTCCTTTCCAGGGACATGAGTATTCTGTTTTTGGAAAAATTCCTTTTCAGGAGTTCCTCCAGTACATACTTGAACATTATCTCCGGACCACAAATCGCAGCGTATGTGTTATTGGGGTCGATCTCTGCGTGGTCGAATAACGTGGTGACAACACCAACATGGGCTTTCCACATCCCGGAATTATCTGTGTCTACGGTCAGAAGGCATTTTACGTCCGGCTGCTCGATAAGTTCCAGCAGCTCATACTTAAAAAGCATATCATCCGGATTCCTTGCTCCGTACATCAGGATGACATCCTTAAACTTTGACCGGTTGTCCAAAGCGTACCGTAGAAGCGACCTTAAAGGCGCCATACCCAAACCGCCGGCGACAAGAAGAAGATTATTCCCTTCCAGCTTATCAAGGGGAAATCCATTCCCGTAAGGTCCCCGAATACCCACCGGCGCATTGGGAGGCAGCTTGAATAAAGCGTTCGTAACATGGCCGATGCGCCTCACGCAGAGCTCAATAATCCCCGGTCGGGTAGGTGAAGACGATATGGAGAAAGGGGCCTCGCCGGTACCGATTACGCTTAGCATGACGAACTGACCGGGACGGTATGTAAAATTATTTATCATCTCCTCCTTTTCAAACCTTATTTGGAAGAGTTGATGATCCAATATCTGCGGCAGAGTCCGAATAATCCTCGCCGGCTTGGGCAGATAAGGATTTTCGTCACTCGTATAGTTATGAGCATCAGACACGAGTCTCACTCCTTAATTTGGTTATAACATCGACAATATCAATACCTGACGGGCACTGGGCCTTGCATCGCCCACACCCGACACAGCTGGGGCGTCCATAAAGGCTCACAAAACCTCTCTGTTTGTGAAAATATCTGTTCTTGACACGTGAGGAACGCTTGGCTCTGAAGTTATGGCCTCCCGCCACCAGTGCGTAGTCTTTGAAGAGACAGCAGTCCCATCTCCTCTTCCGTCGGCCGCTGCTGCCATCCAAATCAAGTTCGTCAAACACACTATAACAATAGCAGGTGGGGCAAACCATAGAGCACGTCCCGCAGCTCAAACATGTCTCTCCCACGTCCTGCCAGACCTGGCTCTCATATTCCAAATCCATAATCCCCGGCAAATCCTGAAGTTGAATTTCCGTCTTGAAGCTCTCTCTTCTCTCTATGGATTTCCTTTTGTATGCATCTCTGTCTTCCTTTTGGACCTCGTAAAACAGCGACTCGGCCGCTCTGACCATATCATCCCCTAAGCTTGTACCTACACGGACGAGGTATTTGTCACCAATATCGGATAAGAACAGATCAAATCCCGTGTCCACAAAATCGGTTCTGGTAGAGCGACAGAAACAAAGATCATCGGGAATGCAGTCCAAACCGATAATAGCCGCCTTGCTTTTTCGAGCAAGATAGTAAGTATCTACATATCTGCCGTTAAACACCATGTCGAGTATGTTCAGGCCATGAATATCACACGGATGAGCCCCGAATACGACAATTCTTTTGTCCGTAACCTCACTGGGTATCTCATAGCCCTCTCCAGCACAAAAATTAAACATAACTTCCATCGGCCTAAAAAAGTATTTCTTCAGTGGTAAAATGGTTCTAACACAATCCAGCTCAATCTCAGATGCGTCTTTTACCGGCGCGAAGACAAAGCTTCTATCACCTCTTTTAATGGGAGCATGGATCTCGCCAAAAGAACACAAATGACCGACAAATTCTGCGAAGTTTTCTTTTGGTAGTGTGATTATCTTCATTTTTTGACCTTTACCTTTGCTTTTGGCAGAAAGATGCTGAATGTACTTCCTTTGCCAATTTCGCTGACTACCTTGATGCACCCATCATGTGCTTCGATTATCTTCTTTGCTATCGGCAGTCCCAATCCACTGCCCCTAATGCCTCGAGTCTCCTTACGCTTTACCCTGAAAAAATCGTCAAAAATGAAATGCAAATCGTCTTTGACAATCCCTATTCCCGTATCGCAGATCTCCACCACCAAACCGTCAACTTCATCTTTCGTGCTTACTGTGACCGTTCCCCCCTCACGATTGTAGTTTATTCCATTGCTAATCAGGTTCTTAAAGGCTTCTTTTAAACTTTCCCCGTCGCCTTCAACCAGAGATGGATTATTGCTCAAATCCAGTTTGAGAGTTACTTTCATGGCATCCGCCAGCGGTTGCAGGAGTTCTGAGGTTTGGTAAAGGATAGGAGCCAAAGCAATCGGTTTAAATTTCTTTATTACACTGCCTGCTTCGATACGGGATATATCGAGCCAATCATTAATAAGTTGCAGGAGATCGTCAATATAATTGCTTGCTCTTTCTATCATCTCCTTCTGCTTGCTGTTCACCTCACCGGCGAATCCCTCCCGGATCACCCCAAAATACTGCTTAATGGAAGCAAGTGGCGACCGAAGTTGGTGGGAGACAAGAGTGACGAAGTTCTCTTTCATCATCTCCTTTTCTCGCTGTAATCGCGCCGACTCGATAGCAAGACGTCTTCTTTCCAAGCCTCTTTTGATGACAATCCTCAGTTGGTCCGGCGTGAATGGCTTGGTGAGAAAGTCATAGGCATGACGTTTCATAGCTTCCACAGCCGATTCTATAGTTGCATAGCCCGTGATGACTATAGAAACAATACTTGGATCGATATCTCCGATATTCTCTAAAAGCTCCATCCCGCTCATCCCCGGCATTTTGAGGTCAACCAGGACTAAATCCGGCTTCAACTCCCTTATCTTCTGCAAACCACTATTCCCATTCTCAGCAGTTTCTGTACGGTATCCATCTTTAGTCAATACCTGCCGGCACGAATCCCGCATTGCCTGCTCGTCATCAATGACTAATACAGTGCCTTTCTCTGAAATCCTGTTCCTTTCTTCTGATGTAGTGTTCATATCTCTCACTTTTTCGTCCTATCCCTCCATGAGTTTCTCGACATGCTTCAGAAGGTCAGCCGGTTTGACAGGCTTTTCCATAAAATCGTCTGCTTCAAAATATTCTCCGTCTGTGGCGGGTGAAAACTTAAATCCTGTCTGTTCAGCAATAGCGGATACCGCTAATACAGGTATCTTTTTCATTTCAGGATCATGTTTGAGCTTGTAACAGAGATCAAAGCCGGCAGTTACTCTCTCCATCATGATATCCAAGAGAATCAGATCAGGCTTAAGACTTTCGATCTTCTCCATTGCTTCTTTACTGTCATAGGCTGCTTCAACTTTATAGCCTTTGCTCTCCAGTATGGGTCTCGCTGCCGTGATAAAACCTGGATCATCATCGATAACCAAGACTTTTTGCGGTTTATTCATCTTTTTCACCTCTTTAACTTTCCCTATTCTTTTGAACACATCTCGAACCGCTTCCTTCAGTTCTTCCCGATCGAAGCATTTTATGTAGTAATAAAAAATATCCTGATTTCGAACTCTCTCTTCTAATTCCAGGGTATTCTCAGTTGCGGTCATAATTATCTGAACTTTTGGATCAATCGCTTTCAGAATTGTAACTGCCGCATAACCCATCATCTCAGGAAGATTCACGTCCATAATCACGCAATCAAATTGTACGTTCTTGACTCTTTCAGCCGCCTTCGTAATGCCTGAACTTGTTTCAACATCATAGCCTTCTTTAATAAATAGCGAAGACAGCTCTCCAGCAACTTCGGTATCGGAATCTACGACCAAAATTTTCTTAAGACCAATCTTCATATCAATTCATCGCACTCTGCCACGTGCACTCACACGTGACCTTTTTTTATTGGTTCTTATGTGCCAATTCTTCCAGCCTGTAATCTCTGAAGTCTTCCCAGGGCGGCATCACATCATAGAAAAAACGCTTTTCTAATTCAGGCTGCACTCTTTGAACTAATTCCAGGTATTCGTCCAGGATCTTTTCCTCTAATCTTTTCAGTCCATTCTCCATTTGATGTCTGCCCTAAAATCAAATCCCAACTGGATCTTCCACGACTCCACCGTGTTTTTTAGAAGCATGGCAGCAGTGACCGGCCCTACACCTCCGGGGACAGGCGTGATCATAGAAGCTTTTTCTTTCGCTTCCTCAAAGATAACATCGCCAACAAGCTTGCCATCAACCCGATTTATTCCCACGTCAATGACTATTGCGCCTTCTCTGATCATGTCTCCTTTGATCAAACCCGGCTTGCCTACAGCTACGATCAGTATCTCAGCTCTTCTTGTTTGAGCAGCTAAATCCTGAGTTGCAATGTGACAAACAGTCGTTGTAGCTGAGTCAAATTCGGAAGATAAAAGCAAAAGAGCTAAAGGCTTGCCTACAAGTGCACTATGGCCTACAAGGGTTACCTGTTTCCCTTTGATGGAAGTCCCGGTGCTCTTTATTAATTCCATCACCGCTAAGGCGGTACATGGAACAAGCCCGGGCCAGCCGTAAAATAACAAACCCATATTTTGAGGATTCACGCCTTCCACATCTTTTTTAGGGTCAATTGCTTCTTGCACCTTTTCAGCGTCTATTTGCTTAGGTAAAGGCATCTGAAGGATAATCCCGGTTACTTTTTCATCTTCATTTTTTTCCTTGATAAACTGAACAAGCTCCTTCTCACTAATCTCCCGGGGTAGTTGCTGAACTTGATAGTCGATGCCAACTTCTTCACAACCTTTCTTCTGACTTTTCAAATAAGATGTCGAAGCAGGGTTCTCTCCCACCTGGACCGCCAAAAGAAGAGGAGAAGATTGATGTTTCGCTTCCAGCTCGACTATTTCTTTTTTTAATTCTTCTTTCACCTTTTGTGCCACTGCTTTGCCATCGATTAACTTGGCTGTCCTCTTTTTCTCATCGATTAATTCTGTTTCCATTTTTTCCTCTTTAATAAATTGTGATAATCCTCTTTTAACAATAATTCTTAATTGGTCCGGTGTGAACGGCTTCGGTAGAAAGTCATAAGCATTACGCTTCCTTGCCTCCATGGCCGATTCTTTTGTTGGATAGCCGGTGATGACTACGGAAACGATTTTGGGATCGACATCTCCGATCTTCTCTAAAAGCTCCATACCGCTCATCCCCGGCATCTTGAGGTCAACCAAGACTAAATCAGGCTTCACATCCCTTACTATCTGCAATCCACGGTCCCCATTCTCAGCTGTTTCTATCAGGTATCCATCTTTGCTCAATGTCCGACGGCAGGAATCACGCATATCTTTCTCATCATCAACGACTAAGATGGTAGCCCGCCCCGGCATCTCGTGCCCCTGCTCTGATAATCTGCCAAACACATCTTCCACTTCTCGAATTTTCTCATTGTTTGATCGTGTTTCCATTTTTTTTCTCCTTGTATTTATCTCTTCTCCCATTTCAATAGTTCAGTTACCTTTCCCAATGTGCCCCCTTCTTCAATCTCTTTTCTTATACGGTTTTCTCTCTCCAGCACATCCATTGCACGGTTGGTAAACTCTACAGCCTTTTTATTTTGTATAATTATCACTCCATCATCATCACCGATGATCCAATCCCGTGGAAAAACTCTTGTTCCACTAATATTCACCGGCACACCAATTTCTCCAAATCCTTTAGGTTCACCTGCAGTAGGTGTAATAGACTTGGCGAAGGTGGGAAACTTCATTCGACGAATTTCCGTTACATCCCGGACCGCTCCATCTATCACCACGCCGGCCAGTTTTTTTTCTTGTGCACTATGGCTGGCCAATTCTCCCCACACGGCTGGACCCACCCCGCCGGCATCAATCACAATTACATCTCCTTCTTCAGCTTTATCGATCGCTTCCACTGGTTTTGCCCAGTCACCAGGATAAGTTCTCACTGTAACCGCTCGGCCGACCATCTTTGTTCCAGATGTAACAGAAAATATTCCTCTTAACGCTTCATGACGGTGTATGGCATCAGATATATTTGCTGTTGAAACCTTCTCCAGAATCTCCCGGATATTTCCACCAGTGATCCTTTTGAACAGCTCAGTCTTTATGCTGATGTTTTGGTCCAAAGCCTTCTTTATTTCCTGGGTCGCATACTGCGCATCTTCAGACTTCGTTATAGCACCACCGACGATAACTATAGCTGCCCCTGCTTCTACGGCCTCACATGCATTTTCCGAGTTTATTCCACCTGCTACTGCAATAGGGATATTCACTTCCTGAGCAAGCCGGCCCACCTTCTCAAAAGAAATCTTGCCCTCCATTTGCTCATCAATCGAGGTATGCAGGCATAAATAATCAGCTCCCATCTGTTCGATTTTTTTAGCTCTTGTGAGGTATTCAGACACTTCCAAAAGATCGACCATTATTTTGGCACCATAGTGACCTCCGGCCTCGATACACTCCATAATCGTAGAGTCGGAGGCCAGGCCCAATACGGCAACGATATCTGCTCCTGCTTTCGCAGCGGACTCCACTTCCATCCTTCCAACATCCATTGTTTTCATATCAGCTACAATAGTATGTTGAGGGAATTTTTTTCTTAAGGCACGCACACAATCCAGCCCAACGCTCTTGATTAAAGGTGTGCCCGCCTCCAGCCAATCTGCACCCCCTGCAACCGATTCGTCAGCAAGCTTGAGAGCACGGATCAAGTCGACAAAATCTAAAGCTACCTGCAGTATTGGTTTCATCTTTCGCCTACTATTTGTAAGATAACTTCCCTTTTTCGAGGGCGATTATCAAAATCGATAAAGACGATGTCCTGCCACTTGCCCAAATGTAAACTGGTGTTTTCAAAGGGGATACTTAAAGAAGGCCCTATTAAGGATGCACGAATATGGGAATGGGCGTTCCTGTCATCATGAGTTAAATTATGGCAATACTCTGCTTCCTCAGGAGCTATGCGTTGAAAGGTTTGCCGGAAATCATCTATTAATCCGGGTTCGTATTCCATGGTGGTTAATCCGCCGGTTGCGCCCGCTATAAATAAATGGACAAATCCTGACTTCGAATCAGTATCTCCGAGATGTACCTTCACCAAATCAGTCAGGTTAATAATTTCACTGTTGCCTTGAGTGGAAAATTGAATTTTCTTGGTAACAAGTTCCATACTCTCTGTCTTCTAACAGGCTTTACTTGCGATATTCTGCTATTAATCCATTGTCATCAAAAATGTCACAATGACGTCGAATACTGCGAAGGGTAACCTTCGCTCCGGAAGGTAACGTTGCAAGTCCTGTGCCAGATAATAAAAAAACCACACAGGATTTCTCCTAAGTGGCTGATTAAAAAGAAGTTACCTATATTTCTATAGGTATTGCCGGCTCTCTATTTATCTTTCAGGAAAGGCCTCAATATGGGGTATTTTGCACCATAGAAGGGGAGGATTGCACCATCGAACTTTATTCTATTCCATATTTCATTAACTTTAAGCGGAGAGTTTTACGGTCTATTCCCAACCGTTCCGCCGTCTTGCCTCTGTGTCCGTTGAGCATCTTAAGCGTATTGGCGATATGCTCTTTTTCTACGTCAACAAGACGCTGGGATTTACCGGCATCTGACCTTGAAGGTGTCTCAACACTTAGCCCGTAATATAGCAGTTCGGAGGGGCTAACTACATCGTCCTCGGCTAATACAACCGCCCGCTCAATCGCATTCTCCAGCTCCCTGACGTTTCCGGGCCAATCGTATTCAGCCAGAGCCTTCATCGCTCGATCAGAAATAGCCCGTATATTCTTCTTTCGCTTTTTATTATACTTCTGCAGGAAATAGTTGGCCAGCAAGGGAATATCGTCTCTTCTTTCGCATAAAGCGGGAAGAGTAATGGGAACAACGCTCAAGCGATAAAACAGGTCCTCGCGAAATGTTCCTGCTTTTACTCCCTTTTGCAAGTCCTTATTGGTGGCGGCAACGATCCGAACATCTACTTTGATAACCTGTGAACCTCCAACTTTTGTAATCTCCCGTTCCTGCAGCACCCTAAGTAATTTTGTTTGAATATTAATGCTGATGTTTCCTATCTCATCGAAGAAAAGCGTCCCGCCGTTTGCCAGCTCAAATCGACCGTATTTGGTTGCCGTGGCCCCGGTGAAAGAACCTTTAACGTGTCCGAACAGTTCACTTTCAAAAAGGTTTTCCACTAAGCTTCCACAGTCCACTGCTACAAACGGCTTGTCCTTCCTGCTGCTGCAGCGATGGATCGCTCGGGCGACGAGTTCCTTGCCCGTCCCGCTTTCACCGGAAATAAGAACAGTCGTATCGGTTGGACCCACTTTCTGAACCAATTGTTCAACCTCTTTCATCGATTTGCTCTGACCGATGATTACCCCAGGCTCAAAATCAACCTTTAACTCATCTCGCAGCAGGACATTCTCAAGGGCAAGTTCTCTCCTGTCTAACGCTCGCTTGACTATTACTCTAAGGCTGTTAGGCGTGAAAGGTTTGGGAATAAAATCATAAGCTCCCCTTCTCATGGCTTCCACGGCGGACTCGACGGTTGCATACCCGGTAATAACAATAACCATAGCCTCAGGATCGTTCTGTTTTATCTTCTTCAACACTTCCATGCCGCTCAAGCCGGGCATCTTCAGATCAAGGATTACTAAGTCGAAGGATTCTGCCTCCAGCAAAGATAGGCCCTTCGAACCATCTTCAGCTACCTCGACCCTATGACCATCACGGGATAGTGTCTGACGACACGAATCCCGCATGGTTTCCTCATCATCAATAACCAAGATGTTAGCCTTATTAGACATTTAGCTCCCTTTGTTAAAAGGTATTCGGACAATGAAAGTGGATCCTTTCCCGGGTTTACTTCTTATGTTGATGGTTCCTTTATGTCTGGCAATGATACCGTAACTAATAGATAAACCAAGCCCCGTTCCTCGGCCTACTTCTTTTGTTGTAAAGAACGGGTCAAAAATCTTTTCTTGATACTCCGGTGGGATGCCGCAACCTGTATCAGTGAACTCGATTTCGACATGTTCATTGTCAGGCGCCACTCTTGTTACAACAATCAACTCTCCTTCTCCCTCGATGGCCTCAGCCGCATTCAAAATTATATTGGTGAAAACCTGCTGTATCTGGTTGCTGTCCATCATTACCTTTGGCAAAGAGGAAGAAAGCAGCCTGTTTATTCTAACATTTTGGAAGACTGCCTGATTTTCAACCAGAGATAACGTACGATTCAGGATTTCGTTTACATCTGACTCCTCGACCTTGGGCTCCGTTTGACGGGCAAAGTCCAGCAAACCTTTGACAATGTCTCTGCATCGTGTGGCTTCGCCAACTACTTTCTCCAGGTTCTTCCGGTTAGTGTCCTCTGCTTCCATTTCCTCTAAGGATAGATGAGTATACATCAAGATGGCACCAAGCGGATTGTTTATCTCGTGGGCCACGCCGGCTGCAAGCTGTCCGAGAGTGGCCAGCCGTTCCGATTTCATTATCTGCTGTTCCGCGTATTCTTTTAAGCGTTCGTCTCTCTCTTTTAATGAAGATGCCATAAGGTTGAATGTTTCTGCCAGTTCCGCTATCTCGTCATCTCGAGAAGTTGTTACCCTATAATCAAGGTTACCTGCTGCCCATTGCTGGGATGCGGATACTAAATATCCAACGGGCTTCAACACGCCTTTGGCAAGAAAGCTTGAAACAATTAGAGCCATAATCATCCCGGCAAGCGTTATCCCCAAAAAGATTGTAACAGCTCTCTTTCGCATATCCATGAATTTCTCTTCGAGAATCCCGACATAGAGAATACCGATTATTTCATCTTTAATGTCTTTTATAGGCTCATAGGCTGCGATATACCAGCTATTCACCACATAGGCTCTATCTATCCACGGCAGCCCTTTTACCAGCACTTGCTCGTATACCTCTTCGGATACACGCGTCCCAATTGCCCGGCTTCCATCCTCTCCCTTAACATTGGTTGAGATACGCAAGTCCCCTTGAAAGATAGTCGCTGTGCCGATATCCTTGCCCTTGTATTTCACTCCCTGATATACTGTCTCTTTGACCTGATCGACAATCTTGTAGTTTCGATTAAGTAAATTGCCGCCATATAACACGCCAACCAGGCTGCCATCAGAACCGAAAACGGGTGCAGCCGCCTTTATGCACATTGCTGAAGTTTGCTCAGTTTCCGAGCTTGGTTTTGCTTTTGGTGTGGGAATGAATTTTATATACGCCTGCTTAGCCAAGTTTGGGTCTTCTTTTAAGAGTTCCTCTCTTGGCAATATCACTGTCCCGGAAACTATTTCTCTGGTCGACAATACTTGGCTCACAAGCTCATCCACCGCTTGATTGTCACCGATAACGGACGGTTTTCCTGACCTGACGATGACACGCCCATTTTCATCCGTAAGGGTTAAGATATCCAAAGATTCCGCTTTTCTTATATTCTCCAATCCCTTTTGGAGTGTTTTCACGTCGTTATCTTTAATAGCATTTTGTACGAAAAATCTCAAAGCCGTGAACCGCACCACGTCTTTGAGGTTTTCGCTCTCTTCCCGATATATCTCTCGGGCGGAATTCAGGTCAATTCTCACTTTGTCCTGGGCTTGGTTGATGATACCTGTACCGATTAACCGGATAGCTACCAAAGTCGCAACTAAGCCGCATATAACAATGACCGCCAGAAAACTTATGATCAACTTTGTTTTTAATGAGATTCTCATAATTTCCCTGAAAAACTGCAAAATTCGTCAAATATTCAGACCTTCTTGAACAAGTTTCAGGCACCTAAATCGTATTCATTCTGTTTATGCTATATCTTAATAATACTCCGGCTGATAAGCAAGCATCGTTCAATGGCAGGTGGGCTCTCCACAAAAGATTTCGGCCTGGAATTAAATGAAAACAACTTCAAAAGTTATCGATATGGCCGTATAGTTCTACCCTAATCCCGAATCCCCGCCAGTCCTGCTCTACTGCTCAACTGTTCTCCTGCTCAAATCCTCTAATTCCTGCTCCCATTGTCATCTCGAGCGGAGCGCAGCGGAGTCGAGAAATCTGGCCACACCATGTAAACAATCCCACAACTGCTCTAATGCTATAATCCTCCGATCCATGCCGATAAGGCAGCAAATATCTACGTGCCTACGTGACACTGTACGATGCTCATCGCGGCCTAAGGTAGAAATGCTGGTTTTTTTCACTTCTCCCTTTTCACTTCAAAATTCTGTTTCTGTGAGTTTACACTGAGCAAGGTCGAAGGGAACAATACAACAACATTTACATTTTATCCGAAAGCCCCCGGCTTTATGCCGGGGGTAAATAATTCTATTCCGTTCCGTAAGACCCGTCACTTGTTGGCGGGGTCGCCTTTTTATATCTATCCATTTTAGGGAAATATCAGTGTAATATGTGGTCTATATCAAGTACCGTTATTTCCCCATCACCGTCCGGATCGCCCTTATCGATGGTTTCAGCGCATTTATGGCAGTTGTAAATAGTCTTAAGATATTTCTTTTCAAGCAAGGGCGGTATCATGTCGTAGTTTTAGGGTGTGCAAAAGTCTTTTTTTGCACACGCGGAAATTAATCAATCATCACTTATCCTTAATCATATATATAAAATGCCGGTCGTCCCGGCCTCGTTAACAATTATCCTTAATCAATAATCCTTAATCATTTATAGGGCTCCCTGCACGACCACACCTAATTGTGTATTCCCGCAATTTTATCACACGTTGGGTGCCAGCCGCTTAGCGAACGTTCCTTTGTGGTTAGCCCCGGCACCTGTGGCCGGGGATATGTTTATAAACCGCGGCGTCTTTTGTCGCTTCCGCACCGTTTAGCCCCCAAATTTATTTGGGGGTCTGTCATTGCGAAGGCAGGAATCTATATACCTTTGTAAACTAATTCGTAATCCAAAATTCTCCCAATTATCAATAATCATTCATCATTAATCATTTATATGCCCTTCTCACTTCTCCCTTTCTTCTCCCTTCTCACTTCTGCCTTGTGCTCTTATGCCCTTGTGCACTTTTTTTCCGTCCTCCGGCCGTGGTTGTGTTATTGTCTTTTTCATTATTTACTCAGGCCAAGGTAGTGACATAACATCTGCGCCTCCACCTACGTATTGCTGGTCATTGCTGTAAAATGCTTCATAGTAAGCTCCATACATTAAAACTTGCATTCGTACATGTTTTGACCATTCTTCAATAGTTGTTGGAATATCATGATCCGGGTGTTTCTCGCAAAGAAGCCTGAATGAAGATTTGATGGATTCCTCAAGCACATTAAATGTAAAGAGATCTATACCTTGATGAAACCAGAAAGGCTTAAATTGCTTGGCTTTAACTTTTAGTACTTTTCGAATTTCCGATGGATGAATATTTTCAAATTCTTCACAAAACGCATCATCACAATCAAATTCTTTCCTGAAATCTAAATACCCAAAGAGCCCAAGTTTGTACACATTTCTAATATACCAAACTTGTGGAATCCAATGACTCCCCTTTTTTTCAAAACCACCAATATGAATTATAAGAGGTTGAGCAGGATTATTCCCTTCATCTTTATTACGTTGTATCTGTACTTTGCTTCTAAGTTCATTTACTATGTCTTTAAGAGAGGTTTTAGATTTAAATTCTTCAGTAAGGGTAGCTAACCATTGATGTATAGGCATTCCTGATATTTGTGACGCACCTACAAATCCAAACAAATATTTTTCATTCGGCCATTTTAGTATTTTAGGCTGTTTGCTACCCTTTGTTCTTCAACCATTTTGACAACGGTTTGATATATTTTTATAAGCTCCAAATATAAGACCTTCAGATAAGATTTCAACTACAAGTATTGACATTGAAAACCCCTTTTAATTTAGGTTAATCCCTATCAAAGATCCGCCTATGGCGGAATCATTTATTTTGGTAATGGCAATCTTTACTCCTTGCTCCTTACTCCTTACTTCCCAATTCTAAATTCTTCTTTCACTCCGTCCTCCGGGCGCCGTTGTTTTTATTATCGTCCTCTG
>JAOUFU010000032.1 GCA_029858035.1 Phycisphaerae bacterium | reverse complement strand
AAGTCCATGCCTTTGAGGTCGGCGAGGAATTTTGCGGTGTGGACCATAAGGGCGTGCTCGTTTATCCTCTGTTTTCGCATCGGCCCGGGTGACATATATGGACAATAGGTTTCGAGCATTAATCTATCCAGCGGGACAATCTCTGCGGCTAAACACAAAGGATTTTCGGTCAGCACGGCCCCGCCTGCTCGCTGCGTACTGAGTTTGAATCCGCGTGCACGGTTGAGGTAAAGTCATCCGGACCGACACTCAGACTAACGCCTGTTGCTGAGTATTTTTCGTCCGTTCTTAGTTCTCATGCGAGCCCGGAAGCCGCATTTACGTTTTTTCTTTATCTTGCTCTTACGATGATTTTCCATAGTTAATCACACACCCTGAAAAATAATAAGTCTCTGTGGCCGTTCGTATTTATTTACATTCCAATAAACCCGGCCACAATAACAACAGCCACACCCAGAGGTATCCAACTCACAGTGCTTATTAAAAGCATATTAAGCCACCTTTCCCACCTCTTATTTAGTAACTCCGGGCCCGGTCAATTTCGTACCCTTATGTTACGACATTTTGCGACAAAAGCAATCCTATTTCCCTTTTTTTTGCCGGTGAGAAACGAGGGTAAGGCCAATAGAGAGCCGAAAGAAAAAGTCTATTGGGAAATGGTGGGCGGGCGGCCACACCACAATTTTTCGCATAGAGCGGTGGTGCGAAACATCGTACCCTACATGGCTGAATCCCTACTATTTACGTACGCGGGTACAAGTTTCGCTGAACGACAGAGATTAAAAAGGCAGGTTGAAGAAATCCCTTGATGTTGTTGTTACGTGGGCGGCGAAATTTTCAAAGTCCATGCCTTTTAGGTCGGCGAGGAATTTTGCGGTGTGGACCATAAGGGCCGGCTCGTTTATCCTCTGCTTTCGCATCGGCTCGGGGGACATATACGGACAGTCGGTTTCGAGCATTAATCTATCCAGCGGGACAATCTCTGCGGCCTTTCGGGTCTTTTCAGCGTTCTTGAAGGTGACTACGCCGGTAAAAGAGATATAGAAGCCGGCGTCGAGGACGATTTTGGCCTGTTCGGGTGAGCCGGAGAAGCAGTGAAAGACGACTTTTTTCAGGTCGGGGCCTGACTGATGTAAGATTTCCATCGTTTGGTCAAATGCTTCCCTGCTGTGTATTATGACGGGCAGGGCCAGTTCGCCTGCGAGCTGTAAATGACTCGTGAACACCTCGGCCTGGCGGTCGCGGGGGGAATGGTCATAGTGAAAGTCGAGGCCTGTTTCGCCAATTGCGACGACTTTTTTGTTTTGGGCGAGGGCATGTAACTGCCTTATTGCCTGGCCGGTCACATCTTTGGCATCGTGGGGGTGGACTCCGACAGCGGCATACATGTTGTCGTATTTTTTGGCAAGCTCGATGGCTTTTTGGTTGTGGCCGGGGTCGGTTCCGACAGTAATCCAGGAGGTGACGCCGGCGGCGATGCTTCGCTCGATGACGGCGTCAATATCACCGGCCAAATCATTAAATGTCAAGTGGCAATGTGTGTCAATCAGTTCCATTGCTTCAATAGAACAGATTAATTAACATTTTGTCAAGATTTTATCTCAGGAGATCCACTCCATTTTAAATTCGACAACAACCCATTTGCCATGGAGCTTTTTCAATTTTGCCTGATGTCCACTTGCAGCCAGATTTCCCTCCCAATCACTAATTGTTGCGGTTGCGGTATCAGGGGATTTAAGTTCCACTTTTATACCTGTTATGTTAACGAATCCATCTCTTGATTGCGGCGAACGGAGAACAAAACCTCCGAAACCATAATATTCCTGCCTGGCAAAATCCGCTCCTCCAACAATTACAAGGGCATCCTGGCTGTTGCTCGTTGCGAAAAGAAAAGAGAACACAGCCTGTCGTATTTGGGTTACATCATTATTGTCACTATGCCGTGGCGTGAGCGGATTCGAGTCTTTTCCATCAGGCAGGCCATCTTTATCCGAATCCGGATTATTCGGGTCGGTGAGTAAACGCGCTTCCACAAGGTCCGGGAGGCCATCTTTATCCAAATCTGCGAGATTGTCGCTAATGCGGGATTCCCATATTTGTTTGTCTACTACGATTTTGATGGAGTCTTTTTTGATTTGGAAGCTGCATTTGTCATCCCACTTTCTATGCTTAATGCTAAAGGGGTAGAACTGAGGTATGCCCGGCAAGTCGAGAAGTATTGGCTGTGACCACAAAACATCTCCAAGGGATTTGCAAATCCAGATTTCAGCAACCGCGCTATGGCACTTCCATTGAAATATAGCCCAAGTTGTGTTTTTTTCGTCGGTTGTTTTTGCAAGAGGAGTTAGCTGATGAGGGGAAAAAGTGTAAATCGCGTGGTCTTTTTCTCCAAACCGGAATGCAGGCGGCTTGATGAAGCGCTTTTTGCTCCAGGCTTCAAACTGTCGAATGGATTCTATCGCGGGCCGTGTTCCAATATTTCCCAAGGTGATCAGAGAATGCTGCTTGAGCTGTTGACAGTTTACGCGATCAACAGTCAGAAATTCCCGAAGAATAGCAACCGCTTCGGGGGAGCCAATGGTCCGGAGCTTCCTGATGGCTTTTAAGCGAGGATCATTCTCAGGGACCGAAAGGGCGTAATGGGTGGTAGTATCTTCTTGCAGCAGAGTTTCTCTGAGGGCTTGTAATTCAGAATCGCGCGCAAACACGATGCACGGCATCAGAACAACGAAAAGATACAGCAAAATTCGGTTTAATTTGAGATGCAACATTTTTACCTCCTTTTCCCGCTAATACATTATACTACAACTACAATCAGCCGGCCCAACGGAACCGGACTCGGCAACACTATATTATGACGCAAAATGACGCAAAAAGTAACAGAATTTTATGGAATTGTACGTAACATCAAAAAAAATAGAGACCGCGGTGAAACGGCAGGCTAAATTGGCTTTGAGATTGCCGCGGCCTGCTTCACAGGCCTCGCAAGACGGCCGCTATGGGGTGAAGGCGTTTTTGTAGTGTTTTATATCGGGGCGGGCGGATTTGTCGAGGACAATTGCAACGATATCAAATCGATAAGGGCGGACCTGGATATTATTTGTTGCGAGAAAATAGCGGGCAGTGCGGAGCAATCTTGTTTTCTTGGGGGCGGTGATAGAGTCTTCGGGCGTGGCGAAATCAGAGCCGGCCTTTGTTCTTACCTCGACGAAGACAATGGTGCTATCGGTATCGACCATGACGAGGTCAAGCTCGCCGGTTTTGCAGGAGAAGTTGCGGGTGAGGGTTTTTAGGCCTTTTCTTTTGAGGAACTTTTCGCATCGTTTTTCACCCCATCGGCCGAGGTGTTCGCGGTCGGTCAACAGTTTGCTTTTTTTCAGCAACATCCCGTATCTCGTGACTTTTGTCCTGTTATTTTGAGACGGTGTGGGTGCTGTGGCGATGAGCGAGCCTGACGGCCTTTCCGGTGCGGTCGCGGAGGTAATAGAGCTTTGCCCGCCTTTTTTTTCCGCTTCTGACCGGCCTGATATCAAGGACGTTGGGGGAATGCAGCGGGAAGATTCGTTCGACGCCCTCGTTGTCGACGATGCGTCTTACTGTAAAGTTTTCGTTAATCCCGCGGCCTTTCCGTGAGATTACCGTGCCTGTAAATACCTGTACGCGCTCTTTGTCGCCTTCTTTTATGGAGCAGCGGACATCGACCGTATCGCCTATTTCAAAGTGCGGTATCTCTTTCTTTAGACTTTTGTTCTCAACGGCGTCGAGCAAGTCGGTTTTAGATGCCGTTGCAGTTTTTTCTTTCTTTGCCATATTGTTTCCTAATCAAACTCGTATCTCGATCGAGATAAACAGAAGAGTATATATATTTTTCTTCTGAAGGCAAGAACTTTTTCAAAATTTGTAATGTCAGGTTCCTTTGGCCCTTTGGAGCAGTTCATCGCAGCGTTTTCGCAGGGATTTCAGGGTTTGGCTGTATTTTTGGTCGTTTGCCAGGTTCCGGGTCTCGTGGGGGTCGGATTCGAGGTCGTAAAGCTCTTCGTATTCGAAATCAATATAACGGGCGTACTTGAAGCGGGGGGTGCGGAGGGCCTCGGTCTTCGGGATTGTTTTGTGGTTGAAGAGGTGCTCGTAAAAGAAATCGGTCCGCCACTTTGTTCTTTTGCCTCTCAGCAGTGGCAGCAGGCTTTGGCCCTGCATTTGTGGCGGGACAGAGAGGCCGGCAAGCTGGAGTATTGTCGGTGCGATGTCGATGTTGAGGGCGAATTCGTCGCGTGCCAGGCCACGGAGTTTCTTCGGTGCCCTTGGGTCGTAAACAAGGAGGGGGACGCGGATGGATTCCTCGTGGGGGAACCATTTTCCAGCGAGGCCGTGCTCTCCGAGATAAAAGCCGTTGTCTCCGATGAGGATTATGATTGTGTTGTCGGCGAGGTTGA
This sequence comes from Phycisphaerae bacterium, assembly GCA_029858035.1. Classification (GTDB taxonomy): domain Bacteria; phylum Planctomycetota; class Phycisphaerae; order Sedimentisphaerales; family Anaerobacaceae; genus CS2-K091. Next base: position 12,765 of record JAOUFU010000032.1, on the reverse strand, counting down.
GGCGTTCGAGCTCGGCGCGGATTTTTCCAATGACGACGTCGACGCCGTAAATGAGGCGGTAGTAGTTTTTGACGGATTCCTGGAATTTTTCGGGAGTGGAAAAGCGTATGTTCCACCGGCGTCGGGCTTCGGAGTTGCGGAGGAATTCGGGCAGAGCTTCGAAATAGCGCGGGTCGGCGGTCAGCGGGGTAGGGATGGTGACATCTTTATAGAGGTCTTTGTATGCGCGGTCTGGGATGAACTGTCGCGGGTCGTTATCCTGGACGTGCGGGGCCTTGAAATTTACGGAGAGGCAGAAGGGCTTTTCTTTTGAGCATCCGTCGAGGAATTCAATTACCTGGTCGCCGAAGATTTGGGTGAGGTGCTTGTAGTTGCCGCTTTCGTCCTTGCGTTCGTATGGTGAGCATTGTCCCGGGCAGCCGAACCAGACGTCGTATTGGTCAACAGGGAAATCCTGTCCTCTGCCGACGCCGTGTTTTCCTATGCAGCCGATCCGGTAGCCGGCGCTGCGAAGCAGCAGCGGGTATGTTTGGGCCAATGCCTGCTCAGAGAAGCTGGTGGCGAAGTCGTTGATACCGTGACGTCGGACGTACTGGCCGGATAGGATACTGGCCCGGCTGGAAGCACAGATGGAGGTGGTGACGAAGGCATGTGTGAAGAGGACTCCGTTTGCCGCCAGGTCGTCCATGTTCGGTGTTTGGATTATGGGATTACCCATACATCCAAGCGTGTCCCACCGCTGGTCGTCGGTCAGTAAGAAGATGATGTTCGGTGGAGCCATCCCCAAAGCCTTCGGCCCTTCGGCTTCGCTCAGGGCAGGCTTTGAGGCTGCCACCCGCCGACAACCCGTTATAGGTATAGCGGCTGCGGCGGTTCCCGCTACGAGTTTTACAAAATCGCGTCGATTGATATTTTTCATTTTTCATCACTCCGAATTTTTTGTACATACAATCAATATGATATCTTCTGCAATATTTGTAACAGAGCAGGGGTGTATTGCCAAGTAAATAAATGATTTTGATTTGCGCTTGTCGGGAGGTAGAGAAATATATGCACGCCCTATTTTACAACGGTGGTTGGTTATTGCCGGTTACCTGATAGAAGCATTTATTGAACTTGGATAGACTACATTTGCGGACAATGCAGGATTGCGCGGTGCTATTTCATGCGGCTGTGCGGGTTGCCGATAATCGGCCAGGCGTATCTGCCCAGGACCAACGACAGCACGTCGCTTCTGGAATAAGCTACTCTGGCGGCAAGCAGGACAAAGGCGAGTATGAATCCCCAGACAAGTCCTCCTATATGGGCCCAGTGAGCGGTGCCCGTTGTCACCATCAGGCTGACGGCAATGACATCGAACATGATGTAGAAAAACACCACCCAGAAACCCCGCAGGGCGAAGTATTTGTACGAAAGGCGAAAACCGAAGATCAGTCCCCACCGCATCCATATTACCATGTAAATCTTTTGAACAGGATACAGCATCAGATATGCACCGGCCAATCCCATCACGGCGCCGGATGCGCCCAACATCGGTGTTGGCGGCTGTGCGCCCATAGACGCAAGGTGGGTCAGCGCGGCGGCAACGGCCAGAATGGGATACAGAATCGCCGTAAGGATGTTACCAATGGCCGAGTTTACCCGAGAGCCGAAGACCAGGAGAAACAGCATGTTGCCGGCCAGATGAAGTATGCCGCCGTGAAGGAATGCGTGAGTAATCAGCTGCACATGGCTGTATTCACCAAAGCACTTCTGCTCCGGCGTCAATTCGTTCAAGGCCGCGACGTCCAGTTTATTTTTGGGTGTTGTAGTGCTCAGAGCCTCCCGCCTGGCATAGAATGCCTCAGCGTCACCGTAATTGGTATACTCGTAGAGCGACTGAATCCTCTGCGGGTCTGGCCGGGCTTTGCCACCCCAGAGCATAAGGTTCTTCGCCGATCTCATCTGGGTCGAGCCGGACAATTGAACGACCAGGAACCAAATACTGACCAATACGGTCACGGCGGCTATGCTCCATGTCGCGTAAGGTTTGTGCCTGCCCATCGCTTCGGAATACACCGGGTAGATACCAAATGGAATAAGCCAGCTCACCGCCTTTATGATCCGGTGGGCCTTTTCTTCCACCTCGTCGGTATCCATGCCCCTTACCGTAAGGATAGGCTTGCCGCTATCGATATAAATCCCGCAGGCGATGCAAACCGTTGCATCATCGGCCAGTCTGGCCTCGCAGCTTGGACAGATTACCTTGCCTGTGCTAACTACGGTTTTTTTCTCGGCCTGTCCGGCTTCGCCTGCACTCGGCGCCTGCGCTTCAGGTATCTCCACATAAGAGCCGCAGGCGGGGCATTCAATAATATTTCCAGCCGAGCTCTGGTTAGCCTGCACGGACCGGCCGCACATTAGACAGGAGAAGTTTATCATACCGGCCGGCACGGCCGCGACAGCCGGCCCGACGGGAGCCGGTTGACTTTGCGAGGTGAGCAAAGCCCCCAGCAGCGGGACGGTGACAATGTTGCCGCAGGCGGGACACTTACCCTTTTTGCCGGCGTGGGTATTCGAGACGGATATGCCCCGGCCGCAGTTTTTGCAGTGAAACTTTATCTTGTCTGAATCACACGGGACGAATATGGGGGCTCCACACGTGCACTTAGCCTCTTTCCCGGCATACTCGTTTTTTACCGAGAAGTGCTTGCGGCATCTGGGACACTCAAACCTGATTCCCATCTCCCACTCCCATATCTATTGCGATTTATCACTCCTTCTGAGGCTCAATGAAGACGCCTGGTGATACGATCCGCTGTTGCAATGGTCACCATATACCATAATTTGGTGACCGAATCAAGAGAAAATTTCCCGCGCCGGACAGGCCCTGATAATCACTATTTTCTCTGGGGTTACTGCAAACGAAGATGGCCATCAACGATTTCATACGTATACTCTTTAATTTCCGCCCCGATGAACTGCGTCCTCCTGATTCTGTTAGTTTTTGGATCCGCTTTCAAGCCGGCACAGGTCAATTCGCTCAGCTCTTTGGTGAGGGTATTGGTATAAAATTCCATCTTATCAGGGTCATAGAGATACCAGTAATACCTGCCCCATTTCGCCCCTCCATGCCGGCACACACCGATATCGAGATAGCCATCAAAATTCACATCCTGCCTGTTCAGCCCCCACTGGGGCCAGTTGTTATCCGGTTCATCCATCTCAACAGCAATCATCTGCACATGCGATTCATCACCCGGCAAAGATGCCCTAATCCATCCAACCTGATAAACTTCCTCGGACATCTTCTTTGGGTTGTCGGTCGGTATCAGCTCGAATTGGTGAGGAGGTGCGATGCTATTGCTATTCTTTGCTTCGCCATTCGGCTCGGATGGGTGCATACGAATGAAATTGATCATCCATTTCCCGTTCTTCTTAAGATGGAAAGTCGTATCGCCGCCATACCGTGGAGGCTGGCCGGGAAACCTGTCGATATAGGAAACTGTCTCAATTGCCACATCCCGAGCAGGGAAACTGATGTGCTGCCTTTTGAATTCTGTTTTGAAGCCGGGATTCTCTCTAAAGAACTCAACATGCATTTCTTCGATAGCATCAAGACCTTCCACGACAGGACCGTTACAGATCACAAAGACAGGATCTTCAGCAAACGTGCTCCTCAGAGTTTTTGCATCACCACTGTTGAGTGCGTCTTCGACACATTTCTTGACCTCCCAGATTGCCTGTGATTCCTGTTCGACATTCATGAGATTCCTGCCACATCCACTCAAAGAAAGGCCAAGAAGGACTATCAAGGATATGGCTGTAATTTTCCAACGATAATATGCTCGTTTCATTTCTAATCCCCGGCTATTTTGTCATTTCACGAACAGAGAAGCAGATACTTCCTGAATTAATAAAACGCTGTCAGCAACGAGAGCAAGAAATTGGCGTCGGTCATAGTTTTCCATGTTTGGTTTGCCCATTTCGTTTCTGCCGGTGAACATATTACGGAACGAAGGTGACATTTTGCAATGATTTGTTTTAGATTTTGGGTTTTTTCTTTTTGGAAGGGTTCGGCTTTTTGTCCCAGGGCCGGGGCGGCGTGGGGTCATATTTAGGGGCGGCGTCTTTTTTGGGAAAAGACCGGGTGACGGCTTCGAGTTTTTTTCGCGCTGCGGAGACAGCGGGGTCGGAACTTTCGAGCAGGTTATTTGTTTCGGCGGGGTCGGCGATGAGGTCGAAGAGCTTTGCAGGTTTGCCATCGAGGAGCCATAGCTTGTAGCGCTTGTCACGGACGACGCGGTCGGCGAATTGTTTTACGGGTACGACCCGGCCATCGGCGAGTTTTGCGGGGCCGAAGCCCATAGCCATAATCCAGTCGCGGGTCGAATCGTCGGCTTTACCGAGAATGAGTTTTGCGATGGAACGGCCGTCAATGACAACATCGGTGGGGATTTTTGCTGCGGCGAGTTCTGCAAAGGTGGGAAACATGTCTGTAAAGTCGGTGAGGGCATCGGTGCGGACGCCTGCGGATACGAGGCCGGGACAGTTTACAATGAAAGGCACCCTGACGCCTGGTTCGCCGATGGTAGCTTTTCCGCCTTTTACGAGGCGGCTGTTCATTCGCGCGCTTATGCCCCCGGCTGAGCCGTTGTCGGTTGTAAAGAAGATTATTGTGTTTTCATAGATATTCAGCTCATCCAGCGCTTTGACGAGGCGGCCGACGGCGTGGTCGGTGTAGCGGACCATTGCTTTGTGGCGTTCGATTTTGTCTTTTGCATCGGGGTCGAGCGGTGTGTTGGTCAATGGGCCGTGGGTTAGGCACATTGGGAAATAGAGCATCATGGGCTTGCTCTTGTTGCGCTTCATAAAGTCGATTAGAAAATCGACGAAGACGTCGGTGCCAAACTTTCCCTTATATGTTCGGCTGCCATTCTTTGTGTTGATATATGGGTCCCAGTAACGATTTGCGCTGGGTGGATTTTGTGATTCGTAGCCGGTCCACATGCAATGCTCGTCGAAGCCGTGCTGCTGCATGGCATCGGGCTGGACGCGAAAGTCGTTGATCTGCCACTTGCCGGCGGCGGCGGTGACGTAGCCGGCATTTTTGAGGACGCGGGCGAAGGTGATATTGTGCTTTGGGTCGAAGTGACATCCCGCTCCCCACCGGGGGACATCCCAATGGTTTACCCAGCCGTGGCGGAAGGGATATTGGCCGGTCAGGAGGGTTGCGCGGGTCGGGGTGCACTGGGCCATCGAATATGCGTTTGAAAACTGCATTCCGCCTTCGGCGAGATTATCGATATTGGGTGTTTTCATTTCTTCGCCACCGTAGCAGCTCAGCCACTCGGGGCCGAGGTCGTCGACCATGATGAAGAGAATGTTCGGTTGAGCCATCCCCAAAGCCTTCGGCTTTGAGGCTGCCACTCGTGGTTGACTTTTGCAGCCGGTGGAAGGTATTAGCGCTGCGGCAGTGCCGCCGGCAACGAGATTGAGAAATTGGCGACGATTGAGATTGTCTACTCTTGTTTTGCTTTCTATCGGCTGACTTATCATTTTAACTACCTCGGGTTTGCTATGGAGCGGGTGTTGATGGTTACATCGGTGGTTGAACCCAATCAGGGATGCCTTTACTGTTTAACTGTTTTTCGTAGTTTATGACGAAGGGCTGCTTTCCTTCAAAGACCGGCTCTTTTTCATTGACCATCAGCGGGCGCGTTTGCTTCCACCACTGATCGTAAGCTTCGAGCATCTTTTCAGCGACTTTCGGATGCTTATCAATGACATTTACCTTCTGGCCCGGATCAGCTTGCATATCATACAGCTCATTAGTGCCGACAAGAAGGAAACGCCGGCTTCGAACGGAAAAACGATTGAATTTATATTTATCAGGGTCAGCTCCTTTCGGCCATCGTCCGACATGAGTAAAAAGAAGACGGTCCTCCCATTTTGCAGTTGGGTCTTTTAACAAGGGGACAAGGCTTCGACCCTCGACCTGCTCGTTAGCGGGGATTTTGGCACCGGCCAACTCGGCAAGCGTAGGATACATGTCGATATGCGCAGTCAAACGGTCCACATCAACACCTTCTTTTAAAACAGAGGTCCAACGGAAAAAGGCAGGGACACGCGTTCCGCCTTCATCCGGATTTCCCTTCTTTCCCTTCATGCCGGCGTTAAATATTCCGGCCCCGGCGGCACTGCCATTATCCGTCATAAAAATCAATAAGGTTTTTTGTTCCAGATTCCAGTCGGCGAGCTTATCGGTCAGCAGCTTGATGTTGTCATCAATATTGACAATCATGCCATAGAAGCCGGCGATATTCTTATTCAATCCTTGAGCGAGGAAGGGCTTTATATATTTTTCCGGCGCAATATAGGGGCCGTGCGGGGCGTTGGTGGTAATATATGCAAAGAAGGGGCGCCTGCTGCTGCGCTTTCTATTTATCCAGCCCAGAGCCTGGCGGAAAAAGACATCGGTGCAAAAACCTTTGGTCTTGACAAAGGTCCCATTATGCTTAATGACCGGGTCGAAATACCTGTTTTGCTGATTCGGGGGCGCGTCGGCACAGGTGTTTCCCGGGTATCTCTGGCCGATACCGCCAGCGCCGTGAATGAAGACCTCGTCAAAGCCCCGCTTGTCAGGCTGGTACCGGTCCTGGTCACCGAGATGCCACTTGCCGAAAATACCGGTCGTATAGCCGGCCTTTTTTAAGGTGTCTGCAAGTGTGACGGTTTTCAGGCTCATTCGTTCACGTTCATTAAGGGTGTGGGTCACGCCATTTTTGAATTCATGCCGGCCGCTGAATAACGCGGACCGCGTCGGCGCACAGGTCGGGCTGACATGGAAATTGGTGAACCGGACGCTTTTAGCGTGGAGGGCGTCGAGGTTCGGAGTCCTGAGAACAGGATTGCCGTGACAAGACAGATCCCCATAGCCCTGGTCATCAGTTATGATTAGAATAATGTTTGGTTGAGCCATCCCCAAAGCCGTCGGCCCTTCGGCTCCGCTCAGGGCAGGCTTTGAGGCTGCCACCCCCTGCCCACAACCGGCGGGGGACAACAGAGCGGCGAGAGCAGAAGTGGCTGAGAGATTGAGAAATTGGCGTCGGTTAAGATTTTCCATGTTATTTCCTTATGAGGTTCCTCTGATATTTTTCAGCAATATAATAACGGCAAAAGTGTGGAAAAGGAACAAATCATTTGGAATTGTCTAATGGCGAGTCGTTTACGAGGAGGGAGTCGAGTTTGTCGGCGGGTTGGCTGGTGAGTGTGGGTGGGGCGCCCTGCTGAATATCTGAGCCGTTCCAATAGGTATAGATGTTGTCTTCGTTGACGCCACAGAAAGAGTGTTTCTCGAAATAGACGTGGTTGTCCATAAACAATACGTTTTGTCCCTCCCTCTGGTGTGGGCCGGAGTTTCCTTTCTGGTATCTTCTTATATTCTCACGACCTCCGGTCTTTGTTTGGCTGTCCCACCTGAAGCCGGTTGTATCGGTATAAGGGTCGAGCCAGGGATTTCTGTCGGCGGCTACAGCCTGACCGGGTTCGGAGGTTGTTGTTTTCAAAGGAAAGGGGCCATAAGGGATATGGTATGAGTAGCTGCAATGTTTTGTGGGCTCGGGGCCGAAATCCCAGACATCCTCATCGTCCATACGTGGGATATAATCATATGCCTTGAATGGTTTGGTCTTTTTATCATTCTTACAGCAAAAGGACTTAGGTGTTACTTCGACATACTTAACCAGAAGGTAAAGGCTGGAGGAAATGGTTGCAGAACCCCCAGTGCCGTCAGGATTCAAACCGAAAGCGTCGTTTCGATTGTCGGCCTGCCAATTGGGTGTAGTTCCCCACTTTGAAGTGAGGCTGCCTGCTCGGGGAAATTTGTTATCGTAATCGTTGGCGTAGATGAGCATTGCCCTGCCTATGCCGGAGAGGTTTGAGCCGCAGACCATTCGATGGGCAACCGGAGGTTTGTATAGTAAAAGTCCGGCCAGAAATATCATGAAGAAGAATAAGACTACAGGGATTCCGATTCCAATTGCAGCGAAGGCTTTGCCGGTTAGTCTGTCGGCACTTAGGCCAATTTGGACAAGAGCGATGATGCCGAGGATTATGGCTAATATTACCGCAACTATAACAATAATAGGCCATACGAAACTGTTAAATCCCGGGAAAAAGAAAGCAGGAAATGCAAAGAGAGTCAGAATGCCAAATATGAGTGATGCGATGGCAAGGCGGCTGGTTTCGACTTTTACGGATTCGGCAGGTTCGGGTGGTTGCGTCAATTCCGAGCCGCAGGAGGTGCAAACCTGAACGTCGTCGGGATTTTGTTGGCCGCATTTGGGGCAGTTCATATTCTACCTCCTTATTTTATCTCTTTAATTTTCCCTGTGTTTTTCAACAGGTGCGCGGGCGTGTTCGTGCCCGGTCCGGTGATGCCATTATCCTTATTATACAGGTAAGCGGGCAAAAAATCCAGTCATTAGGTTCTTTTTGCCTGTTACATTGGCCAATTTGGGGAATCGGTGCGGGCGGTTTTGAGATATTTCTGGATTTTAGCAACCACATCGGGATTTTCGTCGGCGATGTTGTTCTGCTCGGCGAGGTCTTTTTCGAGGTCGTATAGTTCCAATGGTTTGTCGGGAGCGAGGCGCACGGCCTTGTAGTTGCGCCAGCGGACGGCCTGTTTGAAACCGCCTGTGGGGAATTCCCAGTACAAAAAGCGGTCGGCGGTGTTCTGCTTTTTGCCGAGCAGTGTGGGCAGGATACTGATTCCATCGATGCCGGGAGGCGGTTTTACGCCGGCGAGGTCAGCGAGGGTGGGCAGGACGTCGGCAAAGTACCAAACGGCGGCGGTGTTGAGCTGAGCTGCGGGAATTTTGCCGGGGAAGCGGACAATCATCGGGGTGCGGAGGCCGCCTTCGTACATGGTGGTCTTTTTTCCGCGGAGCGGGCCGGAGCTGTCGAAGGTGTCTTCCCAGCGCTGGGCGGCGCCGTTGTCGGAGCAGAAGAAGACGATAGTGTTCTCGTCTATTTTGAGGCGCTTTAGGAGAGCCATGATAACACCGATGTCACGGTCCATTCTTGTAATCATGGCGGCGTGGACTTTTGCATCCTTTGGCCAGGGCTTGTCGGTATAAGGATCGGTGGAGGGGATTTCGTACTTAGCATGCGGGATGGTATAGGGCAGGTAGAGGAAAAACGGCATACCGCTTCTGCTGCGGATAAAGTTCAGGGCGAAGTCGGTGACGAGGTCGTGAGAGTACTGCTTCTTTTGGCCGTCCTTATTGCCCTCGAGGATTACTTTTTCTTCATTGCGCCAGAGGTAAGGCGGGTAGTAGCTGTGGGCGGCGCGCTGGTTAAGGTAGCCGAACCATTCGTCGAAGCCCTGTCGTCTGGGCAGGCCTGTTGAGCCGGGTTCGCCGAGTCCCCATTTTCCCGTGATGCCGGTGGCGTATCCGGCCCGCTTTAAGACTTCGGCGACGGTGACATCCTGGGGTTCGAGGGGGACACGCCTTTGCGGGCTGCCGCTTCCGTCGACGAGGACGCCGCCGACATTTCCGAAATTGCCACGGACGCGAGTGTGGCCCGTGTGCCGGCCGGTCATGAGGACGCTGCGGGAGGGCGCGCAAACGGTGGAGCCGGCGTAGCACTGGGTGAAGCGTGTGCCTTCTTTGGCGAGGCGGTCGATGTTGGGGGTTTTGATGTTCTTTTGTCCGTAACAGCCAAGGTCGGCGTAGCCGAGGTCGTCTGCCATGATGAAGATAATGTTGGGTTTAGCCATCCCCAAAGCCTTGGGCTTTGGGGCTGCCGCTCGTTGGCCCTCACAGCCGGACATCAAAGCAGTTGCAGCACCGCCGGCGGCGAGAGTGAGAAATTGACGTCGGTTCATTTTTGTTTGCTCCGGTTATTTTTGGTTTTACTTGTTTGCTTTTTCGGCCCTGATATTTGCTCGCCCATCTGTGCGCGCCAGTTATTATAAAGTTCCTTAAGCTGCCTTAACATATCCGGTTCTTTAGAGGCCAGGTTATTGGTTTCACTGATATCGATATCAAGATTATACAGTTGAAGGGAGTCTTTTCGAGAAAGAAGTTTCCATTTGCCGGCGCGAACGGCCCACTGGTCGGAACCGTCACAGAAGAAAAGTGCCTTGTGGAGGGGCTTTTTTGTTTGGCCGCGAAGGACGGGGAGCATGTCCCTGCCGTCATAGATACGGTCGGCGGGAAGAGACGCTCCGGCGGCCGAAAGGATGGTGGGCATTATGTCCAGGCTTATTACGGGTTCATCACAGACGGCTGCTTTGGGCAGCTTAGCCGGCCAGCTTACAATAAAGGGGACACGGATTCCACCTTCATAAACAGTCTGCTTGTAATCGCGTAAAACTCCGTTATTGGCAAAATTCTTTTTTGCGCCTCCGTTGTCGGAGAAAAAGATGATGAGAGTATTTTCGTCGGCGCCGGTCCGCTTGAGGGCGTTGAGGACGTCACCGACGGCTTCATCCATGCACGCGAGCATTGCGAGATAGATGTCACGGTCCTTATTGCCCGTATTGAAGCGTTTTATATCTTCGGGCGGCGCCTGCAGGGGCCAGTGTACGGCGCTAAAGGGCAGATAAAGGAAAAAGGGGCGGCTGCGGTTGCGCTCGATGAACGAGACGGAATGGCGCGCGAGGTTACGTGTGAGGTAACCGGTATCGTTAATCGGTTTATCATTGCGATATATGGAGGTGTAGTCGTCGGTTATGCGGAGATCGAAGTAATCATGGGCGCCGTGTCCGAGGAAACCGTAGAATTCGTCAAAGCCGCGTTTGAGAGGATGATATTGGGGCTTGATGCCTACGTGCCATTTTCCGATAACGGCAGTGGCGTAGCCCTGCTTTTTGAGCAAGTCGGCGATTGTGACTTCAGTCAGAGGCAATCCGGTCCTGGAATCACCGCCTGTATAGAATCCGAACCTCTGCTGATATCGGCCGGTCAAGAGCCCGGCTCGGGTCGGCGCACAGACATAGGCGCTGGCGTAGGCGTTTGTCAACCGCACGCCCTGGCGGGCGAGCCGGTCGATGTTGGGCGTGCTGACCTCTTTCGGATGGTCGTAACAGCTTGCATCGGCGTATCCCTGGTCATCTGAAACGATAAGCACAATATTCGGGGGGACATTTTTACGGGAAGCTGAAGCGTTACCAGAGAACCAGAATGCTCCAACTGAGGCGGTCAGGCACTTCTTCAAAAAGCGGCGTCGATTTAGATTTTCCATTTTAATGTTCTCCCCGTTCATTTTTATTGTTGTTGTCTTCTAACAGGTCCGGGCGCCATTTTTTTGTGCGTTCGATGGCCTGTTGGCGGCGCCATTGGGCGATTTTTGCGTGGTCGCCGCTCAAAAGAATATCGGGGACCTTCATATCACGAAAAACTTCCGGCCTTGTGTATTGTGGATATTCCAACAACCCGGCGCTGAAGGAATCGTCTTTGGATGAGTCTTCGTCGCCGAGGGCATCAGGCAATAATCTTACGACGGAGTCGATGATTACCATAGCAGGAAGCTCGCCGCCACTTAAGACGTAATCGCCGATGGAGATTTGCTCTGCGTCGAGGCCGATGCGGATTCGCTCGTCGAGGCCTTCGTATCTGCCGGCGATTAGGATGAGGCGTTTTTCGGCGCTTAGTTCGAGGGCCTTTTTCTGGTCGAACTTTTGTCCCTGCGGGGTGAGGAGGATGGCGCGTCCTTTTTCTGGTGAGAGTTTTTGGACGTGCTCGAAGCAGTCAAAAAGAGGGCCGGGCATCATGACCATGCCCGGCCCACCGCCATACGGCTTATCATCGACCTTCCTAAAAGTATCTTTTGTGAAATCCCTTATGTTTGTAAGAACGATATCAACGAGTCCATTTTCCCGGGCCCGCTTTAATATTGAGTGGCCCAGTGGAGATTCGAACATCTCAGGGAAAAGAGTTAAGATATCAACCCTCATTACTCTTGTTTTTCGTCTTTTGTTTCGGGCCCAGTTCCAGCTTCGGGTCCGTCTTTTTCTTTGGCCTTTTTAGCGACTTTCTTTTTGCGTACCGGTTTGGGTTTTTCCTTGGCTTTCGGCTTTGCCTCGGCTTCCGTTTTTTCTTCAACAAATTTCTCTTCGGCTTTCGGCTTGGCCTTTGCCTTTTTCTTAGGTTTTGGCTTTTCTTCTACTTTTTCCGGTTCGGCCTGGGCTTTAGGCCCTTCAACATCCCCTGCCTCGGCCTGCGGTTCATCTTCCCGCTTCGGTTCAGCGACCTCGATTTTTACTTCGGGTTCGGGCTCTGGTTCTTTGGCTTGCGGCTCAGGCTCGGCTTTTTTCTTTCTCTTAGGCTTCGGCTTTTCTTCTACTTTTTCCGGTTCGGCCTGGGCTTTAGGCCCTTCAACATCCCCGGGCTCGGCCTGCAGCTCAGGTTCGGGCTTTTCCTCAGCGGCCTCGATTGTCGGCTCGGGTTCAGGCTCAGGCTCGGGTTCCGGTTCTTTTGCCTCTACAGGAATCTCCACCTCGGCTTTTGCTTCGGGTTCCGGCTTTTCTTCCGGGGCCGGAGTTTCTTCGGCCTTGGGCTCTATCTCAGGTTCGGGTTTTTCTTCTGCTTTTGGTTCAGGCTCGGGCTCCGCTTTAGCCTCTTCCCGGGCTTTTGCATCGGCTTCCGCCTTTGCCTTTGCATCGGCTTCTGCCTTTGCCTTTGCTTCGGCTTCAGCCTTTGCTTTTGCCTCTTCCCGGGCTTTTGCATCGGCTTCCGCCTTTGCCTTTGCTTGGGCTTCTGCCTTTACTTCATC
>JAOUFU010000427.1 GCA_029858035.1 Phycisphaerae bacterium | reverse complement strand
CTTATTCATCTCCGTAAGAGACGGCTTGTGTAATGAAGCAAACGGCGGGCAGTCTTTTAAATTACTTACAACCGTGCAGAAAATTATCTTTGCCCCACTCTTGCGAGCAACACGGCTAATATCTTTCAGATTTCTCTCAAAATGCCGGTAGACGGCCTCCAAACGCTCATCTTCCGACCGAACTTGTTTTTCGAGAAACATTTCCAGGCCACCCCAAACTTTGGGGATGTTCTTTTCGGGACCTATTGCTTCTAACAGATTTTTTAGAAGCTGCCCCAACCTCGTAGCTTTAAGTGCGATGCCCATACGGATAAGAGACAGGCTGCCCGAAAACGGGCTAAAGACGGTCCCCGCACCGTATGGCCCAACGACTTCGTTGTTACCGAGGTATACGATAAACAAATCCGGATGGTGACGTGCGCAATCACCGGCAATTTCCAAGACCGCATGAGAATTTATCGCTGCCGTTGCTGCCGTAATAACTTCGAAATTTATCCCCGGATATTTCTCCTTCAGCATTACCTCGAGAAATCGTCCAAAACAAAATGCCGAATCCGGTTCACCCTTGGCCGCGGAGGCGCCAAGTACAAAAACTCGATAAGTATCATCCGGCTTGTTCGCAGGGAATATGAACGGATCAAACTCTCGGGCAATGTTTCGAGGAAAGAAACGCCATCCAAATTTGATGTTGTCACAATAATACGCTTCGCCATTGACTTCACACTTTATGGTCGCAGTGGAAGGATAGCCATAACCGACTATGCGCAGGCCCAACTCCAGTAATAAAAACAGTAAAGCCGGTATAACGGTAAGAGCAAATATGCGAAACAGCCAGAGACGCCTGCCGGTTATCGGTCCCAGTGTCGGCTTTTTTTTGTCCTTTTGTTGTTCTTTACTCCTGGAAGCGGAAATGATTCTTTTCTCGGTCCGCAAGTGGCTCCCGCGTTTGCGCCGTTTGATGCTTTTTCTCGCGTGCGACGGGGATTTTTTATTTTTTTTTCCACCTTTGGCACACATTTATTGATTCTCTTCAATAGCTTTTATGTTTGAGAAAATGCTTCTTTTTTATGGGTACGCTCGATATTTCATCATCCTTTGAGCAGCATCTGATTAGCCGGTAGTGGCTTTGTTCAAGTATGCCACTTCAGCTTTTGTCAGCGTTCTAAACTTGCCGACACCAAGGCCTCGAGCATTGAGTTTGCCGACCTGTGTTCTCTTAAGCGATTTTACAGGCATGCCCACTCTTGCCAGCATCCTGCGAATCTGTCGGTTCAGGCCTTGTCGAATAGTAATCTCAATCAATGATTCTTTAAAGTTGCGTTTTAATATTTTAACTGACGCCCTGCCGGTTTTGCCTTCGGCCAGCCAGATTCCTTTTTTTAACTTTTCGACCGACTCGCCGGAAATTTGGCCCTTTATGTCGGCAATATAGGTTTTTGACAATCCGAATCTGGGATGTGTTAATCTGTTTGCCAGTTCGCTGTCGTTAGTGAGGATAATGATTCCGGATGTATCGATGTCGAGTCTGCCGACACAAAAGATGCGCCTGTCGGTTGGGATAATGTCTATTGCCTTTTTTCTGCCCTGTGGGTCGCTGTTTGTGCAAATCACCCCCCTTGGTTTATTCAGCAGAAAATATACCTTCGGTGCTGCTTGAATTTTCCTGCCATCTACCGTTATTATATCTTTTTCGGGATCGACAAAAGCCGGCAGTGTATCCACCACTTTTCGGTTCACGCGGACGGCCCCGCTGAGTATCAACTCTTCGCATTTCCTGCGCGAATCAACACCCGCCGCAGCAAGGACCTTCTGTAATCGTTGTTCACCCATAATAAGTTGATTGTTTGTAGTTTTCTGTCTATGAGTTGCGAACTCATAGCTATGCACTTAATCAATAAGGTTAAAAGCTGCCAAAACTGATGCCGAGCTTGTCAGCATAAATAATGCAAATGCAGGCTAAAATCCACAGCACAAAGCCAAGTTGAAACGGCCGGTCCGACAGGATAAGCTCTACAGGACCGGAGTATTTGCCCGTTTGTATCAGCGCACTGAACCTGAAAACACAGTACAAAACTATTGGTGTAGTATAGACAAGGTTGTTAGTGCCGAAAATTTCAAGAGTCCTTTGATCCATCGCGTAGAGCAGAAAACATACAATTGCCAGACCGCTGGTTACATCGAGCATGTGGGCCAGCAGCTCCGGTGTGTAGCCGGCCAATGTCTTGCGAAAGGACTCGCTGTTTTCACGAAGCTGGGCTATCTCACTGCGACGCTTGCTGAAAGCAAGGAAAAGGCACACGGCAAAGGTGCAAATAATCAGCCACGGCGAGATGAAGACCTCCGGGTCTTTCAAGACAACAACTCCTGCGATAGCTCGAAGGCAAAAACCAATCGATATGGTTACACAATCAAGAATCATCATTTTTTTCAGCAGGAGTGAATAAAGGACCATCAGCCCAATATATACGAGAATGATAATTACAAACTTGCTACCAAGCAGATAACTTCCAAAAATTGCTACTACAGCACACAAGACAGAGATAGCCTGGGCGGAACCAACGGTTACGGTTCCTGCTGCTATCGGTCTTTGTGATTTTTCGGGATGGAGGCTGTCTGTCTCGCGGTCAATTATATCGTTGAAGATATAGATAGCGGATGCAGCCAGAGAAAAGCAGAAAAAACCACCAAAGGCACTGACAACAGCCGAAAATACTTCATTAAAAGGGCCAATGAGTTGTTTTCCGAATATCAGGGCTGCAAAAACAAAGACATTCTTGGTCCAGTGCAAAGGACGCATGATCTGCAAGAATTTCATATCCTGGCCTTTCATTGAATATTGATTATTGACAATTGAATATTGAAAATGGTAAATAGTCAATAGTAAATAGTAAATGACTATGATAACGACCGTTGTTTTTGATTTAGACGACACGCTTTATGATGAAGTCGAGTATTGTAAGAGCGGCTTCGCATCTGTGTCTGAATTTCTTGCCGGTTTGCCTGATATGCCATCTGCCGAGGGTCTTTTTAATGCCTTCTGGGCGCAATTTAATGCAGGCAATCACACAAAAACGTTCAATTCAGCTCTTAGCAAGCTCGGCATAGGCTATGATGACAAGCTTATCCGGCAGCTAATAAAAGTCTATCGCAACCACGAACCAAAGATAACACTGCCCCGGGAATCACGGGAAGTTCTCACTGAACTTGGTCCCAAATTCACCTTAGCTTTACTGACAGACGGTTTTTTACCCTCACAACAGCTAAAAGTACAGGCACTGGAAATCGAACAATATTTTAAGTGCATAATCTATACCGAGCAGCTCGGCAGAGAATTCTGGAAGCCCTCCCCAGCCGGCTTTGAAAAGCTGATGGAGACCTTAAACGTAAAATCCCAATCTATGGCCTACGTGGCTGACAACCGGATGAAGGATTTTATCGCACCAAACAGGCTTGGATTTGCAACAATCCAGATAATCCGACCGGCCCGCTTGCACTTAGAATCGTCGCAGGAACCGGATTCTGCGGCCAAATACACAATTCGCCAAATCAGCCAATTACCCCCTCTTTTGGACAAATTTTGACTAAACTAAGTGGCCTGCTGCCCGATATACACTATGTATGAGCGCAATAGGCCGTTTTTACTTGACTTATAGGGATTTACGGGCTATAATGGTTATCAGACACGAAAAACTATTCGCTGAACACTGAACAAATTTCTTAGGAGGTTTATTATGTCGCCAGCAAAAAGACAGCAAAGCGATGCTATGCTGTATACCCTAATACTCTTTGTTTTCCTCTTCATTGTCGCAACTACTGTTGCAGTTATCTACTACGTCAAATTCGAAGACCAGAGGACAATAACAGAAAAAGCACAAAGTGACCTTCAAGAGGTAGCAACCCCCGTGGAACTGCAAAGAATAGGAACGATAGTTGGAGCAAAGACCCGCAAGAGCAGGCTCGCTACAATGGTCGACTATCTCGACCAGGCTGTATCTCTGATCATTGGGGGCCTACCCGAGGATACCTCTGCTGAAGTCAAAGTCGACACCGCCAACAGAGGTTTCAAAAATACGTTAACGCTGGCTCAGGCACATATTGATC
>JAOUFU010000426.1 GCA_029858035.1 Phycisphaerae bacterium | reverse complement strand
ATTACTTTACCCTGCTGACTAATCTTGAAACCGAAGAAATCGCCGAGCTTGTCAATCCCGACAAAACGCATCCCAAAGATGCAAAAGTTTTGCTCGGCAAAACGATTGTTACTCAGTTCTACGATGAAGCAGCCGCCGAAACCGCAGCCGAAGAATTTGATAAAGTCTTCGCTCAGGGCCAACTACCGGAAGATATGCCGGAAATTCTTATCTCCGACTCCTCTGTTTCAGTTAAGCAATTGTTATTATTGTGTAAACTTGTCGAAACCGGCGGCGAAGCAAAACGCATGGTAGCCCAGGATGCAGTTACCATTGCCGGCGAGAAAACCAACGACCCCAATGCTCAAATCTCCCCCACTGACGGCATGGTTATCCAGGTAGGCAAGCGAAGATTCGCTAAACTAAAACTAAAACAGAATTAAACTTTCAAACCCAGACACTGAGGCGGCCGGGTGCAACCGGAAATTAAGCCAACTTGACTAAACAATCCTTATTGTTCCTCTTTCTCTCCCTCTTTCTCCTTCTCTTTTTCGCTTTCTTCCCGCCACTGGCGCATCAGCTCCATCCACTTACCGACATTGTCTTTAGTAATAACAGACGCACTTCTCAACTCGTCCAACTCTTCTTTTCGATTCTCGGCGGCCCATCTCCCGAAGGCCCCATAAGAATTTCGAAGCGCATCTGCGCCCTCCTGCGTCGGTTGTGTCCTCACCTCTTTTATTAATCCATCTACAAAAATAAAATCACGGAATTCATAGTAAAGCTTATCGATTCCACAAATTTTAAGCAAATCGTTTTCCTCTTCAACTTTGCACGTTACCTTGTTTTTACTTGACTTAATGTCCGTAAAAATCAGATGGCTGTTTAGGACAACATCAGTTTCAGCAAGTTTTTTCAAGTCCTCTTTATCTGTTACTTTCCATTGCCCGATCACATCATATTTTATGTCTTCAGCGAAAAAAGACATCTCTTTTTCAACATCACCACTGTTATGGGCCTCTTGATACGCTGTGATTTTCTCATCAAGTTTTGGTCTGCAGGACGTGGTTAATAACAACAAAAATAAAAAATAAAGAACAATATGCGGCTTGCTGACAAATCTACTCATTTGTTACTCTCCATACTATAATACTTTTCAAAACGCTCTAAACATCATACATTCAATACATTCGGCTATTTCCCTCGAATCTTACATTCGTCTCCGATTATGTCAAGATTGATTTGCCTCGCAGACCAAAAAATCCGCTACACCCCCGATTGGCTCAGCTTGGCCTGACAATGCTTTTCTCCTTTCTTGCTTGGTTTCCCCTCGCCACATTTTGTACACCCAGATTTTATATTACTTATTACCATACATCAAGGTTGTTTTTTCCTTCTTAAAAAATCCGTGCAATCAGTGAAATCCCTGGTTATAATATGGAGATTATGAAACTGCCAAAACTTGAAAAACCTGAAAAATACGTCGGCCTGTATATATTCGACTTCGGCGACCACGTGGGAACAGGCTTTACCGCCCGCGAGGTGGCTGAGCTTCTGGAAAGCGAGAAGTACAAGAACTGCAAGGTTTACAAGATACACAAAGCCTGGCCCGATGGCAAAATCGAGCTAAAAGGCATCCGTTCCGAAATCTTCCAGCTTGAGGCGGGCATGTTCTTCTACGAACGCGACCTCGAAACCGCCACCCGGGATTTCAAAGCGCTCGTTAATTTAGCAGTCAAGTCCGCCCCGCCATGCCGCGCCAAGGTTCAACTTGCAAAATACAGCGATGATAAATTTGCGGTCTCTATCATCTATCCCGCCGAGTACGACGACGAGATAAGCTCATGGCTTTTAGACGCCCGGTATAAAACCACCGGTGCGGCCGAAGGGGGTATTGAGGCCGTCCAGAGATATTATGACCAACAGCCGCAGATTCTCGAAAGGCACCAATTGTTCGGCGAATCCGAATCGATAAGCCGCACGGGCCGGGAGCTTTTAGCTTCCGTAAAATTAGCAGTGCAAAGATAAAGGATAGTCTCTATTGTATTCAATCCCAACTTGCACATAAATAACATACTAAATACTAACGACTGAATAATGTCTTTTGGCGCAAAATTTAATTCGATGTTGGCTGTATTCGCAAGCCTGCTGCTGTCGATATTCGGCAAATCGCCCCCCGGGCCGACAACCATCGATTTGCAGCGGGCCGAGTTCAAAACCAGCACACAGCGATTGGGAATCCGGTTTACCGAAAGAATTCGTGATGTCTTTCGGTTCAGATGGCTTAGAAAAAGATAACGCAAAGATTATTGTAAAAGAGATAAGAAAAAATGACTGACTCAGATATACCACAACCGCCGGGCCAGCCTCCTGTCCTTACAGAAAATGCTTTAAAGGTCCTGCAAAGCAGATATCTGCTCAAAGACCGCAAGGGCAAGCTTATCGAGACACCCGCTCAGATGTTAAGCAGGGTAGCATCTCTGATAGCTGACGCTGAAAAAAAATACGGCGCCAATATAGATGAAATCAAAGGCTGGCACAGAAGATTTTACGATCTCCTCGCCTCCCTGAAATTCCTCCCCAACTCCCCTGCCCTTATGAACGCCGGCCGTCCCAGCAAAATGCTAAGCGCCTGTTTCGTCCTGCCCGTCGAAGACAGCATAGAGGCAATATTCGAAGCCATTAAGCAGACCGCTCTGATTCAAAAGGCCGGTGGCGGAACAGGATTCGCCCTCGATAAATTAAGGCCCACCGGAGACCGAATCGCATCCAGCGGCGGAACAACTTCAGGACCAATAAGTTTCTGGCGGGTCTTTTCTGAAGCCACCGACGCGATTCAGCAGGGTGCTTTTCGACGAGGCGCAAATATGGGTGCGATGACTGTCGAGCACCCCGACATACTGAAATTCCTGCACGCAAAACAAAACTTAAAGGCCTTCACCAACTTCAATATTTCCGTCAAAATCACCGATGATTGGATGAAACAGCTACTCAAATCCCCTCTCTCTTTACACATCGTGAAAAATCCCCGAAACCAAAGCAGGTTCTTACTGCCGCGCCGGCTTAATATTGAATCCTACACAATAAACGACCTGCACATACTACCCGACAAAAAGATGCTCCCTTCAAATAAAGCACGTCAATTCTATACTGTCGCCGACATCTGGAAAATGCTCGTCAACTGTGCCCACAAAACAGGAGAGCCCGGCGTAATCTTCATAGACCGAATCAACCGTGACAATCCAACCCCTTCACTCGGCCGGATAGAAACGACCAATCCCTGTGGTGAACAGCCTCTGCTTCCCTTTGAGGCCTGCACATTAGGCAGTATCAACCTTACAAAATTTGTAAGGACCATTGATGGCAAAACCGACATGGATTGGAACGCACTGGACGCAACTGTCAAATTAGCGGTCCGCTTTCTGGACAACACTATTGATGCTTCCGATTATCCCGTCAGGGATAGCGTCCGCCTCGTCCACGCCAACCGCAAAATCGGTCTCGGAGTTATGGGTTTTGCAGACTGCCTGTTTTTGCTTCGAATACCTTACGATTCCCAACCCGCCATCGAATTCGCCTCTACCATTATGAATTTCATCAACGAAAGGGCCCGCCATGCAAGCACCGCCCTGGCCAATCAGCGTGGGCCTTTTCCAAACTGGAATGAAAGCGTCTGGCGAACAAAACGAAACCAAAAGGTCCGCAACGCCTCTCTGACATGTGTTGCCCCAACCGGCACGATAAGCATCATAGCAGACTGCTCTTGCGGCATCGAGCCGGCCTTTTCACTGGTCTTTGTACGCCAAATATTGGCCGGTGCAAAATTGCGCCAGATAAATCCCATCTTCAAAAAAATCGCTCAGGAAGCCGGATTCTATAACCAAAAACTCCAAAGTCAGATTGCAAAAGCCGGAAGTATCCAACAAATCACCCAGGTCCCACCCAAAATACGCAAAGTTTTCAAATGCGCTTACGATATCACTCCCGAATGGCACGTTAAAATGCAGGCCGCCTTCCAACAGCACTGCGACGCCGCCGTCAGCAAAACCATAAACTTCCCGGAAAATGCGCCCCCCGCCGCCGTCGATAAAACCTACAAATTGGCCTATCAGCTCGGCTGCAAAGGAACTACAATCTAT
>JAOUFU010000425.1 GCA_029858035.1 Phycisphaerae bacterium | reverse complement strand
CCTAACGCTGCTTTAGATCTTATTGGTCCGTTGCGTGAGTCTGTGTTCCCCCGTGTAAAGGCGCGGGCGCTTATCATTGCGGCAGATGTCGCATACTCGCGAAAGAGGGTGGCTGAGGCAATATCCCTATACTATCAGGCTTCTGAAGTCAAAAGGGTGACATTCATCCCACAATGGTTCAGAGATAGCATAAACGTACAGTCTGTGGACCCTGAGAAGTTGACGGCCCGAAAACGAGATAATCTTATAGCATTTCTGCGAGGCTATAATGATTTGATCGACGGCGATTTCGGAGGGACAATCGTACACTTGGAGCCGGTATACCATTGTGATGATCGGGATGTTAGGTCGCTTTATGTAGGTGCAGAGATAACAATACCCGGCATGCTCATGCTGGCGCACATGGCGATTGGTGACTGTGTCAAAGCAGAGGAATACGGTTTAAAGGCCATACGAGCTTGGCAGAAAAGAGATCCTGGCGACAGTAAGATCAGCGTCTATTTGTCACAGGCCGAGAAGATCAACGGATTAATAAGACGGATATGCCGAGATTTGAGGGGGCTGTGTCAAGACGAGAAAAAACCGACTATCCTGAGCTATATGCTTGAAGTACATGATAATATGGCCAGGCTTGATGCCCTCGGTACTGCTAAGAACAGACCAGATATTAAGTTGCTCCAGTTGTTTTCTATACTGAAGCGGCAGCGTGTAGGCAACCTGATATCAGCGGAACATTCGCTGGCAAAGACGAGACTCGTGATTTCCCATGCCGTGGCCGATGAGTACATAAGTATCGAGCCAATTCTATTCTGTTCGCGGCTGATCCAACATGATAACTTCGGAAGAATCCGCGATGTTTTGGCTGCCGAGGCACCAGAAGGCCGCTCCATGTATCAGATGTACAGACTTGCCAGGTATGCCAGGCGGGTGAATTACCCTCATATATGTCGGTATGCTCTGGACAGCGCTGCTGCTGATGTAGATGCCGCCGGTGTAGAACTTATGGAGGGAATGGCAGGCATGTATTTGGAGATAGCTAGTCATCAGAAGGCCGTAGAAATCTATGAGAGGATAGTTGAACAGGATTTTGATACCAACGAGGCACAAAAAGCTCAGCTTAAGATCATAACAATTTATTCCGAACAGTTGAAACTATACGATAAGGCCATCCGGGAATGCCAAAAGTTCCTCGAAAAATTCTCTGATAGCACGCAGGCAAGTGAGGTTGAGTTTCTGATAGGAAAGCTGGCATACCTCGATGCGGATTATGCCAGTGTCACCGGGCAGATGGATAGTTTTCAAAGGAAATATCCAAATAGCCCCCAGGTAGGCCAGGCAATGATGTTCGCAGCGCTTAGCCGGATGTCCGGGGGGATTGATGATGATGCAATTGACCGCTTTACAGAAATTATCCAGAAATACCCCAATAGCGATCTGGCTGCTCGTAGTAAGCTCCTTATAGGTTACATATACGTCTCAGGACAAAAATACTCCCGGGCGTTGGAAACGTTTAAGCAGCTTATTGAGCAGTATCCAAAATCACAGTATGCCGAACGTGCCAGGAGCTTCATTGAACGATTGAGCAGGTTCTCTCCATGAAGCAGTCTTCGAATATAGTAATATTGCCTGTCCTAATGGCATTGCTGGTCCATTTGTGGCCGGGCTCTTCAATGGCGTATGGTCATTCCGAAGGCGATATGTCACCAGGATTAAGTTGTGAGGTGCTCACTGGCGAAAGTCTTGCCGGTCCTTTGGATAGTCATGAAAAACAAAGCTCAGGCAAGCCGGGTGGGCCTAAGCGGCCCTATGTGTTGCTTATTGGGATTGAGACGCTTCGTGCCGACCATGTGGGGTGCATAGGGTACTCCAGGAATACGACACCAGCACTTGATGCCATTGCGAAGGAAGGCGTGGTTTTCTCAAAGGCGATGGCGACGGCGAGTTGGACGATGCCTGCGGTCATGTCTGTGTTAACGTCACTCTATCCCGAGGTGCATGGAACTACTAATTATGACAGAAAGCTGCCGGAAGACGTGATCACCCTTGCGGAGGTTTTGAGAGAAAACGAGTACAAGACGGTTGCTTTTGTTAGTAACCCAACTCTTGATGGACGACATGGTTTTTATCGGGGATTTGACTTATACGATGATTTCTCCGTTTGGCTTGGTTTTCTTGGCGCGGGCAAGCTTGTAGGCGGCCCTAATGCGGCCCCAAATCCGGATGTGCATCAGACTCTGACCAGCGAACCGCTTACGCGGGCCGCTCTGCGCTGGATTGAGCAAAACCACCGGGAGCCATTCTTTATGTTTGCGTTCTATTTCGATCCGCACTACGACTACATTCCTCCACCGCCGTTTGATACCATGTTTGATCCCAACTATGACGGTTCGGTTGACGGACGTGACATTGTCCAGGAGCCGCGCAAAAGCAATCGTCCTCCACAAAGGGACTTGGACCATATAATCTCCCTTTATGATGGTGAGGTCCGCTATACGGACACATACGTCTCAAAGTTACTAAATACATTTGCCAGGTTTGGTATTTTGGACCAAACCTTTGTGATCATATTTGGGGATCATGGCGATGAGTTCTACGAGCATGGTAAGACCGGACATGCGCATACGCTGTACAATGAGCTTATCCATGTCCCGTTGATTCTAAGGTGGCCCTCAAAGATTCCAAAAGGCAGGCACATCGATGCGTTGACAAGTCAGGTCGATATCATGCCTACGATTCTTGACTATCTCCGAATACAGCACCAACAGGCCATGCAAGGTACGAGCTTGAGAGATCTAATCGAGGGACGTGTTTGCGGAGTTCACGACTTTGTCTATGCAGGAGGCCGTTCACACAGATGTGCGGTAATAGGAAACCGGAATAAAATGATCCTGAATCCAGGGGCTGGCCCCAGAGAGTTCTACGATTTGGTGAATGATCCGAGAGAGCAGAACAATATTTATCAGGCAATAGATTCTTCAGCTTTGGTGGCATCTTTTGAGCATTATTTGGAGCAGTGGTCATCAGAGAATGAAAAGCTTGCAGCCCAGTTTCTGCGAGGCTCAGATTTCGAGCGGGTCCGGTTGGACGAGCATCGGTTGAAGCAGCTTAAAGCGCTTGGGTACATACAATAGAAAGGAGTATTTTGATGTCCCGCAAAGGTACTTTGTACAGTCTGGAAGAAATTCTCGCTGCTGAGCCGGAGGTTTTGAGCCGGGACCAATTGGAAAAAGCTGAAAGTGCAGCGTTAAACAATGGTTGTAGTTTATTCAATAGTCTCCTTAGCGAAGGTATCATGTCGGAAGAAACTTTGCTTGATGTCCTTTCAAAACGTTTGGGTCTTGAAAAAGTCGACCTTTTTAGGCAAACACCGGACAAAGGGGCGATAAACTTACTCCCAGCCGAATTAGCGGTAAAAAGATGTTGTATGCCGGTGCAAATTAGGGGAGACCTCGTGCAGATAGCCGTCAACGATCCCACTGACTATCAGTTGTTTGATGAGTTGCGGTTACTACTGTATACCGATCGAAATGGCGAAGTGATAGAACCTGTTTTCTGCCTGGCTACCAAAGAAGATATTTCTCTCGCTATAAAAAACTTTTATGGCTTAGGGGCTGAGACTGCCGAAAGACTTATGATTCAGTCCAATGTAGCAGATTTGCAGGATAAGGGCGCCACTGAAGATATTGACCTCATTGACACAACCGTTGATGGTGAGCCCTCGGTAGTCCAGTTCGTTAATATGCTGCTGATTGAGGCTGTCAAAAATGGGGCCACCGATATTCACATAGAGCCGTTCGAGAGAAAACTTCGCATAAGACAGCGCATAGACGGAATGCTCCATGAGGTTCTGATTCCGGCGTCCATAGCAAATTTCACGTCAAATATTGTCTCGCGAATCAAAGTTATGGCACAGCTTGACATCGCAGAAAAACGGCTGCCGCAGGATGGTCGCATCAAAACCAGGATCGATGCCGCAGAATATGATCTTCGTATCTCCGTACTGCCGGGTTCATATGGTGAAGCGGTTAATATACGAATCTTATCACAACATATGAGATTTATGTCATTAGATCAGTTGGGGCTTGACCAGTCTTATATACCGGTTGTAAAAGACCTTATAGAACG
>JAOUFU010000424.1 GCA_029858035.1 Phycisphaerae bacterium | reverse complement strand
ATACTATTGATTTTAAAGTTCTGGGGGTAATAATCCTTTCGGCGATAGCAGCTTGTTTAGCCGGTGCGCTGCTGCCATGCCGGCAGGCCGCGAAGCAAAAGCCTATTGAGACATTGCAGGTGAGCCAATTATGAATAATGGCGATTTTATATTAAAAGCTGAAGGAATTTATAAATCTTATCGCATGGGCGCCACAGACGTAAAGGTGCTCAAAGGTGTGGATTTGTGTATAAAGAAAGGTGATTATGTTGCTATAGTAGGTGCCTCCGGGAGTGGTAAAAGTACGCTTCTGCATATATTAGGTGCATTGGATAGGCCGGATAAGGGTGTTGTGTCATTTATGGGTCGGGATTTGAGCCGATATGGCGGCGGCGAATTGAATAGGTTCCGCAACAAGATGGTCGGATTTGTTTTTCAGTTTTATCATTTATTGGACGAATTAAATGTGCTGGAAAATATTTTTCTGCCAACGATGGTTTTAAAAGGGGTCTTCGGCTGGTTTTCGTGCCGCAGAATTGCCGAAAAACGGGCCAGAAAGCTGCTTGAGCAGCTTGGATTAGGTGAAAGGGCCAATCATAAGCCGTATCAACTGTCCGGTGGAGAAAGGCAGAGGGTTGCTATAGGCAGGGCGTTAATGAATGAGCCGAGCATACTTTTGGCTGATGAGCCCACAGGAAACCTTGACTCTGCGACAGGAAATGGTATTCTAAAGGTCTTTGAAGAATTGAATCAGGCCGGCCAGACGATTGTGATGGTGAGCCACGATGAACGAGTTGCACAAAGGGCCGGGCGGATAGTAATATTAACTGATGGTAAAATTCGTCGTACGTGAAACGGAGATGCCGTATTTCAAAGAGGCAAGTACGCATGATACAGTTTAAAGTAGGGTATTATGGGACTGAAAATTTGGCTTGATAATAAACTTGTTGATGAAACGGATGCCAAGATATCTGTATTCGACCATGGATTGCTTTACGGCGACGGTGTTTTTGAGGGTATTCGTATCTACAGCAGCAGGATATTTGAGCTTGAGGCTCACATAAAGAGGCTTTATGAGTCGGCGAAGGCGATCCGCCTTGTAGTGCCGATGAGTAAGGACAAACTTATCAGGGCAGTTGAAAAAACGACCGAAGCTAACGGTGTTATTGACGGCTATATTCGACTGGTGGTTACCCGTGGAGTGGGGACTTTGGGGCTGAATCCTTTCATTTGTGAAGAGGGCAGATTATTTATCATAGCGGATAACATTCAGCTTTATCCGGAGGAACTTTACGAAAAAGGGATGAAGGTGATCAGTGCAACGACGGTTCGCAATCATCCGCTGTCAATACCGGCGCAAGTGAAGAGCTTAAATTACTTAAATAATATCCTGGCCAAGATTGAAGCGCTGGACAATAATGTTCCCGAAGCAGTTATGTATAACCACGAAGGATATGTTGCCGAAGCGACAGGTGATAATGTTTTTATTGTGAAGAACGGTGTGGTTTTTACCCCACCGGTTGAAGCTGGTGCATTGGAAGGGATAACACGAGGTATAGTTATTAAACTGGCCAAAGAAGAGAAGCTTGAGGTGGTTGAAAAAAATCTTACGCGATTTGACTTATTTAATTGCGATGAATTTTTCCTCACCGGAACGGCTGCCGAGGTCATCGGCGTTGTCGATATTGACAGCAGAATTATCGGTGCCGGCAGTCCCGGGCCTATTACTCGTCTTCTGAGGAAAAAGTTCTACCAATACGCCCACGGAAAGAAGTCATGAGTTTTGAGAATTTAGTTGCAACTCAAAGCTCAAAGTCTAAAGTTCAAAACTGATATGCAATTACCATCACATATTAACCATTCGCTGCGCTCGAAGGCGATCTCGGCCGGCGGTCTGCCTCTGAGTATGATCCCTTCTTTTAGACTCATCGAAGACGAATTGGAGCAGGTCAAGAGGTTGATTGATGAGCAGCTGGCTGAAGCCCGTGAGCCGGTTGGCCGATTGCTCAGAAATGTAAATATCTGCAGCGGTAAAATGATTCGTCCCGGACTTGTTTTATTGTCGTATCGCGTGGTGCTTGACGGACCATGCGCAAATGGATTGAGCACTAAAAGTGCTGAGAATGCAGAAAAAAGGCCCAAATTGAGCAAATCTTCGACCTTTGTGGACTCGGCGGTGAGTGATAATCAACACGATTCGCATTATGACGCGATCTGTGTTGCAGCGATTGTTGAACTGATTCACAATGCCACTCTATTGCACGACGATGTTATTGATGGAGGACAAAAACGAAGGGGTCTGCCTACTGTAAATAATCTGTGTGGTAACGAATCCGCTGTGCTGTTAGGCGATTTCTTATTAAGTAAGGCCTTCAAGATATGCGCCAAGCTGGACCCTGAAATCACTAATATAGTTGCCGGTACGGCAGTTCGAGTCTGCGAGGGTGAATTGGGGCAGATAGCTCAAAGGCAGAATTGGCAGTTGAGCGAATCGGAATATATCAACATAATCACCGAAAAAAGTGCTTCTCTTTTTAGCAGCTGTTGTTTGCTTGGCGGGCTATTGGCTGGCGCAAGCGAGTCGCAAATACGGTCGCTGGCCGAATTCGGTTTGAATGCCGGCATTGCGTTTCAAATTACCGACGATTTACTGGATATAATCGGTGATGAAAGCAAAACAGGCAAAACGCTCGGCAGTGATATTGATAAAAATAAGCTGACTTTGGCTGTAATACATTTGCTAAGAGCAGTGGACGAGGAAGAAAAAAGTGCGGTGATAAATTCATATCTCTTGAATCCCGTTAGAGATTCTGTAACGAGGGACAATGTGATACAGAAGGGGGGCATTTCCAAGGGATTGAATCATGAGGCGTGTCTCGAGCGTGATGCGAGATGCGGGAAAGAAAGCCTGGCAGAGATATTAGAGCGTTTTGGCAGTTTTAAATATGCTTACGGCCGGGTGCAGGAATTCGTTACAAAAGCTCTGAATGCATTGACTGACTTGCAGGAAAGTGAGGCAAGAGAAGCGGTGATAGAGACAGCCAAGTTTATCGGTGAGCGAGCGATTTGAAGCTGTTTTGATTTATACTCTCAGATAATAAACAGACAAAGAAGGCCGGCTTTCCGTAACCGGCCTTCTTTGCTTAAATAGAAACTAATTGATAGTTTTTTAGAACTTGTACTTTAGACTCAAGCTGACCCATGTTTCATCACTACTATTTACTGAGTCTTCCATCGATGCCTGGTAATAAAGTGCGGGACAGAAGGCAAGGTT
The DNA here is from genome assembly GCA_029858035.1 of Phycisphaerae bacterium. Lineage (GTDB taxonomy): Bacteria > Planctomycetota > Phycisphaerae > Sedimentisphaerales > Anaerobacaceae > CS2-K091. Next base: position 877 of record JAOUFU010000424.1, on the reverse strand, counting down.
ATTGCCGAGGTCAAAGTCTGTAGAGGCACCAAAAAGAAAGTGTGACCAGTCGTGGTCTACAGATCCATTTGGAGCATAAGCGGCCCCGACGCCACCGTTGTAGATAAGGCTTCCGGAGAGGTGTAGAACCTGCTCTGGTAATTCCGGTACCAGCTCAGGAACTTTCAGGTCATAGCCAATTCCGAGTATATGCAGCCAGCCTCCATTGTCATTCTGGACGGATCCTTCTTCTGCCGGCCACATATAGACAATGGTATAGCTTGGAACGAAGCCCGCAGGGCAAATCTTTGGCCAGGCAAGAGATAAAAGGAATTCCTGGTAGTTTCTTAGCGAACTTGGTTCGTCAGGGTAGCCATAATAGGTCCAGCCGAGTGTATAGTTCGTTGCATACGTTTCATCTTCATATACAAGATTGTTGTAATACAAAGTGATGTCGAACTCTTCGAGGTTTTCGAAACCACTTCCGTTAGCTCTTGACCAAAGGGTCTTTAAGCCAAACCCGGTGTCGGAAATGTTAATGTTCGTGCCCAATTGAATTCCGTCGTCGTTACCGTAGATATCGAAACCACGCCAGATGTACTTGCTCATATAGGTCAGGTCAACAGTTCCACTTATCCCGCCTTCCTGAGCCAGAGCTGGAGGTCCTGTGCTAAACAAGATAACAACAGTCAGTAAAATTGCTTTTTTCTTCATACTCATCTCCTTAAAAATTTTTCCTAAAATTTCCCCTTATACCACATGAAAACTTCTATCTGACACACGATTAAATGACCTACAAGTTACTTAAGAAATTTATCGGTATACAACTGCAAATAAAATGAAAAAAGGTGTTTTTTTATTTTTTGGGGGTGTTTTGGCTGAAAACAGGCCGAAAGAG
>JAOUFU010000423.1 GCA_029858035.1 Phycisphaerae bacterium | reverse complement strand
CCGGGGGTGATAATCTCACTTACACCATTATTCAGAGTGTTGTAAGGTGAGCTAAAAGTACCATTCCCGCCGGGGCCAGCGGAGAATTCAACCCAGATATCGTAACGAGTCAGACGAAAGCCTTCACATGTTGGCGAGCGGTTGATAATAGTCTGTGCATTATGAGCTTCATTGGGATCGCCAATAGGCACACCGGTCGGCTGACCGTCGAACGAGATGCCCGGATGGGAGAAATGTGATATGCGAGTCCCCTTGTACGACATTACCGTACCCCAGTGCGTGCTACTGTTTCCTATGAAGTGCCACCCGTAGGAGTAGGTATAGATACCGGTACATCCTGCGTCCTCGCGGTTGTGCTGGCAGCCAATATTATGGCCTGTCTCATGAGCAAGTGTCCAGGTGTTGACGGCCCGGTCCCACCTTGCGACAGTATACGCACGTGACTCATTTGCATTGCATCTGCCACACCCGGAACCGGTTGAGGTCAACATGTTGACGAAGTCAGCACCATACGTGTTCCGAGCCGCGGTGACGGCCGGTTGAGAGTCCAACCAGTCGAGCCAGTCACACTGATCCCCGGGCTCGTTGAAATCCACCTCCATAGTGTGCACCAGTCTCATCCTGGCAGTAACCTGACTATCGTCGTAGGCGTCATTGGCAACATCTATCGCCAATTGGCACTGAGCTATTGCCGCATTTGTTCCACCCATCGCCTGACGGGCCAGGTTCGTATATGCCATCAGGACGTCAAAAACGGTTTCTGGCTGAGTACAGCTCTCTGAAACGTCCTCTGATTTTTCGGCGTATCTGACGGGAACATTCACTGTCTCTTCCTCGCCCGGTGATTTAATTTCATCGGTCGGTACACACTCATCTTCTTCCGGCGGATAGAACCTCGGGTCCATACGCGAGACCATGTGTGCTCCGCTTCCAAGGTAGTGTATTTGATAAAGCTCATTGGGCAAATTGGTTCGAATGATCCCGACCGCGACGTCCTCATTGACTACAATGAAGAAGGAGCTGTCCGGCGTTTCGTGCAGGTGACCACTGATGGAAAGACGCTCCTGAGCCCGCCGCTCGATGCGCTCGACCACTCCCAAGAAAGAGGCATCCGACAGGAGGTTCAGGTTAAGGCGGGCCCCCGGCTGGCTCGTAACCAACAGGTTTAGGTTTACAAGTTTAGGTTCAGATTTGACAACCCAGGGCGCTGGCGCGACTTTCATTAGTGAAGAAGCTGCTTCCGGCGGTATAGGTGCCGGTTGAAAGATCTGTGGCGGCTGTGTGCCCGGCCCAGCAGCGGCGGCAGCTTTGCTCACATCCGAAGACAGAACAAACGAGAGCAACAACAAACCCAAGGCAAATGTTTTTAGATTTTTAAAGTTCATAGTCTTTACCTCCATTTTCGCTTACTGCAAGCTTACCAGTACAAGCACAAGTCCTTTACCGTCATTCAAAGAAGACATTGCCTTGCCGAGTATTGCCCCCTGGGCACGTTCGTAATCGTTAACTTTCATCGCGTGCCCGGCAACATCTGATGTCGTCAGCAAATCACCGGGTGTGATGGGCCCTTTTGAAGCATCCGCCCGGCAGTACACTCGGCCGGTCAATGCTACAGGATGTTCCCCATCGGCCATGGTGCCTTTTTGTCCCATCATCATCCCGGGCTTAACGCCGCCGGCACCGCTTACTATACCGGCCACCGTCCGGTCGTATGCCTTTTGGCTGACAACAAGGTTGCCGCAGCTGGCCTGGTCGATACAGACGACCATTCCGGGCTCAACTTTATGTTGTTCTGTCTTGATTTCGAACTGCTCAGAAAGGTCACTGCCGCCGGTAATCTCTAATACCTGCGTACGTGTCCTGCCGGCCACATCAAGTTTGGCCTGCGGTGACGTCGTCCCGATACCGACCTCCCTTGTGCTTTGTTCTATAAACAAAACGCTCGAATAAGCAGAATTGCGTATGCTTAAACCGCCCGCGGCTGATTCATTGAAGATGTGCCATTTAACAGAAGTGCCCTCATACAGACGAAAACCGGTGTCCTCACCTGTATTACTCTGCAGATACATAAAGGAACTCGGAAAATCCGTTCCCTGCAAATGCAGTCCCGCGCCGGGACTCGTCGTTCCGATGCCGAGATTGCCGTTATTGGCAAGCGTCATTTTTATCGAGCCACTTGTGATCCAATCGTAGTTTCCTGAAGTTCTGTTATTGAAAAACCGCCATTTACCCGGATAAGTAGTGTTGCCTGAACCCCATGCAATTATTCCTGCATCAGTTCCAAAATAAAGACGTTCAGAACCAGTGTTATTTTGATTATTTATCGTTACTTTTACATCATTGGTTGTATCATCTTCTATGTGAAGTTTGGAAGACGGAAATGTGGTTCCGATGCCGACTCTGCCGTTCTTCCATACCGTCGTGAATCCCGGGCCGCCGTATTCATAAATTCCAAGTCCGTAGTCGGTTGTACCGTCGCTCTGGATCATAAATTTATTCGCACCGTTTTCACGGAAGAGAACGCTGGCATCGTAATTTGCCGCACAGTCAATGATCAATCCTGCATGCCTGTAGTCGTTGTCAATCATGGGATGTAAATCGGTGCCCGGATCCGTTTCATATATATGAAGCCTGTAGGCGGGATTTGTCGTCCCGATGCCGAGATAGCCGTTATCGGCAAGCGTCATTTTTACCGAAGCACCCGTGACCCAGTCAAAATGACCGGAAGTTTTGTTATTAAAAAATCTCCATTTTCCGGGAGTAGCGGCGTTAGCCGAACCGTATACAAGCATACCCGCATCAGTTGCGGTGCTCGTGCCAAAAAGAAGACGCTCAGAGCCGGAATTATCCTGATTATGTATCGTTATTTGTACATCGCCGGTTGTATCATCCTCGACATGAAGTTTGGAAGATGGACTGGTCGTCCCGATGCCCACCCTTCCGGACGGGATTGAATACATATTATCCCCGGAAATCATCCAATCATTATCGTTGCCGGCATTTTCTGCATAAATCGCATAGGGCGTCGGAGTTAATTGCTGTCGCGGGCTTAGCGAGGTAAAGCTGTTGCTGTCACCCGGTCGAACAGCAATATCCAGCCAACAGGCATCGCCGTTGAACACATTAGGATCATTGAAGTCCAACTCCACAGTAAAGTAGCCGTCGATTACATCAAGGTCGTTTATATCAATCGTACTTGCCAACTGATTTCCACCAACCGGGCTATCATAGAGCTTAAACTCGAAGTCGTACGGCCCATCCGTGGGATTGTTTTCGTGAAGCAGACGCCCCTGATAGGTAAAAACGGTTCCCATAGCTGCAGGTAAAACCGTGATGTGTAACGAATCTAACTTTGTTTTAAGAGTCTCATCATAAAGTGTGACATCGGTTTCACCGACCTCTCGCGCCTCAAATTGCAATACGAAATGAACGCCGGTAGACGGAGGAGTAATCCCGCTGCCGGTTATAACGTTATAGCCGCGAAAATCCGGCGTAGAATACTTAAGTACTTCGGCCCCTTTCCCGGCCTCCGGCTTAATCTCCAGAAGCGAAAAATCACCAATGATCGGAGCTCTATAAAAGCCGACATAAGCTTCGTAAGGCGTGCTATCGGAGGATACTACTTCCACAGTACACGACTGATCCACCTGGAGTGTAATTGAGCTGACGTTCTGGTTGTTCACGGTCAGACTTATCTTGCCGTAGGCATTCGACGCCAAAACCGGCGCCAAAACAAAAACCAGAATTGTTAAAATCTTTTTCTTTTCCATCTTTTAATCCTTTCAAAAAATATGTTGAATTTTATAGTGCAGAATGTCTGAACAGAATACATTCTCGTGAAATTTCGTGAAATCCATATTCGTATTATGGTGTTGCATCTATCACACCACCTCTTGAATTTAACTGGCTTGATTGTAGCAATATCGAGCTAAAAGTCAAGGAAAAACTTGCGCAGATGAGTGATTCCATGCCTACGACATGCAGGGATTCGGGTGGAATTTGTTATTTGTGTTCGGTCCAGATTTCTTTTATAGTTTTCTCCTGGCCGAAGCCAGTAGGGACGGCTTCGGAAGGTGTGTTGGCCCAGTACCAATTCTTATCTCCAACGGGGTCGGCCAAAGTTCTGCCGCC
>JAOUFU010000422.1 GCA_029858035.1 Phycisphaerae bacterium | reverse complement strand
CTCGGCTAAAATATACGATGGCGTATTATCATTTACCCTCTGGCCAGAGGGTTGAAAGCCGGGACGACATGAAAAAGGAGGGCAGAAGTGATTGGGGCGTCGGTCCGGATATCGAAGTCAAGTTGAGAAACGATGAGATTAGAAAAATGAGCGAGGTGCAGCGGGACAACAGCGTGCTGGTTCAGGCCGGCCGTGACAAGAGCAGTGCGGCGCTGAAAAAACATACGGCCGAAGAGACCCTCGCGGCTGACCCGCAGTTGGCGGTTGGTGTGTTGGTAATTAAGAGCAAGTTGATTCAAGCCGACTCTTTGGTTTCGAGTGCAAGTAAGTCTTAATGTATAGGTTTAGGGAGTGTTTGGATTTGACAGGCAAGGAAGATACAGGAAAGGATTCTCCACTGCGCTTAGAACGTCAGGGCCGATTTGAGCGGCAAAGGCAGGAGAAGCTGAGCCAGATTAAGGAATTAGGCATCGAGCCTTATGGGGGTAGATATGACGGGGCTGAGCCGGCAGAAGACATCAAGGGCAGGCCCTGTTTACTCGAGGCTGAGAAGGGTGGTATCATCGGCGGCGAAGAGGGCAAGGCCAAATGTGCCGGCAGGATTGTGCTGCTGAGGGACATTGGGAAGCTGATTTTTATTACTCTTCGGGACTGGAGCGGGACAATCCAGGTAGGTATGAGCAAAAAGCTGCTTGGTCCGGATGCATCAGGATGGCCGCTTGCCAAATTGATCGAGCCTGGTGATATAATCGGTGCCGGGGGTCAATTGGGTAAGACCAAGACCGGTGAGGTTACTATATGGGCCGACAACCTTCAGCTTCTGAGCAAATGTTTGTGCCAGCCGCCAGAGAAGTTTCACGGTCTGTCAGATATCGACCTGCGTTACAGACAGAGATATGTGGATTTGTGGGCGAATCCTGAAGTAATGGAGCGTTTTAAGAATCGCAGTGCTATCCTGGCTACAGTTCGCGAGTTTCTTTGTGAGCGTGGTTTTCTGGAAGTTGAGACGCCCATGATGCAGACAATAGCCGGCGGTGCGGCAGCCAAGCCTTTTGTGACGCATCATAATACACTGGATTTGGATTTATATTTGCGAATTGCACCGGAGCTGTTTCTGAAGAGACTTCTTGTCGGTGGTATGGAAAAGGTCTTTGAGATAAACCGCAATTTCCGCAACGAAGGCCTGAGTAAGCAGCACAATCCGGAATTTACAATGCTGGAATTGTACCAGGCCTACGCCGATTACAATGTGATGATGGATTTGACTGAGGAGATTATTTGTTTGTTAGTGGAAAAATACTGCAGTGGTGAGCAGGTCGAATTCGGTGATATGACAATCGATTTTACTCAGCCGTGGCGTCGGGTGCGGTATGCGGAAGCGCTGAAAGAGTACAGCGGCTGTGAAATTGATGACATCGCGGCTATCCGTGCAAAGGCAAGAGAGCTTGAATTGGATGAGGCCGGTATGGACGAGGCGGTGGTTATCAATGAAGTTTTCGAGGCCACAGTAGAGGACAATCTGATTAATCCGACTTTTGTGTTTGATTATCCGGCGTCGTTGTGTCCATTGACCAGACGCAGGAAAGACGACCCGAAATACGCTGAGCGGTTTGAGCTGTATATAGCCAAGATGGAACTGGCCAATGCATATACGGAGCTAAATGACCCGGCGGTTCAGGAGGAGAACTTCCAAATCCAGCTTCGGGGCCAGGAGGAAACGATGGCGACGATGGATGAAGATTTTGTCACGTCTTTGAAATACGGTATGCCGCCGGCGGGGGGGCTCGGTATCGGGATTGACAGGCTGGTAATGGTCCTGACCGGTGCAACCAGTATTCGTGACGTGGTGTTGTTTCCACTTCTCAGGCCCATAAAGGATTAATCGCGGAGAAAATTAAATCCGCATAAAACGTAAGTCTAAATATTAAATCCTAAAGACTTAATACGATGTTGAAATTTTTTTTGTGGCTTCGATACCTGCGTAAGAAGAAGATTGTGTTTTTGAGCATTGCCGCAATTGCTTTGGTTGTTTCGTTATTGATAGCAGTTTCCAGCCTGTTCACCGGCTTTATCAAGGTTTTCGAACAAAGCGCGGTCAAAGCAATGGGTGACGTTGTTCTTGAGCCTCCGATGAGTTTTGCCAAGTATCCGCTGCTTATTGAACAGTTGGAGAAGATTGGAGCAGTGGAAGCGGCAACCGGGGTGCTGTCTGCTCAGGGTCTATTGCTTTTGGACAAGGGTGATGTTCGTCCGGTGAGCATTCGAGGTATTGAGCCGGAGCGACGGGACAAAGTGACTGGTTTTCAACAATCCTTAATTAAAAAGAACAAATCTTCTGAAGGCTCTTCTTTTGAGGTCCCTGACTTTCCCGACAGAGTCAGCGGATTTGTGAGTATAGGTGTGTTGACGGAGCCGGACGAGGAAACAGATGAATATGATTTTGCCGCGGCAGAGGAGATGATAGGCCGCCAGGTTATTCTTACAACAGGAACGGTGTCGGGAGAACAGGCCATAAGAAAGGTCATAAAAGTCGGGATCGCAGATATTGTTTTCACGGGAGTATATGAACTTGACAAGAGTTTTGTGTACCTTCCTATCGGAGAATTGCAAAAAAAGTTATACCCGGATGAAGACGGCCAAATTGCCAACCAGATTCAAATTAAACTTGCCGGCGATGTTGAAACTGTTTCTGCGCTGGCACAGATTCGCGGGGTTTGGAGTGATTTTGCCGATAAGCAGCTTAATTGGGTCCCCTACCTTATCAATCAAACCGCTATCACCACGGCTAAAGATTTGCAAAGCCCGTATGTTACCGAACTGCGAAAACAAATGCGGATTTTGATATTTATATTCGGAGTTGTCGATTGCAGTGTGGTCCTGCTGATAATCTGTATATTTTATATGATCGTGAGACTGAAGCAGAGGGACATTGCAACAATAAAAAGCTGCGGGGCGGCAAGCGGTTCGGTCTGTTGGATTTTTGTTGCGTTCGGATTTTGTGTTGGAATTGCCGGCTCACTCTTCGGGGTCTTGTTAGGATACCTTATTACAAACAATATAAATGTGATTGAGGAGTGTATAAGAAAAATCTTTGGTTTGAAGCTTTGGAAGAGCAGCGTGTATATGTTTAGTGAGATACCTAACGAGGTTAACTGGCTCTGGGCTTTGGCCATTGTATCGATAGCGATAGCAGCGGCGGTCTTTGGAGCGTTGATACCGGCAATTGTAGCGGCAAGAACAAAACCGGTGGAAATTCTGCGATACGAATAAATGATAATGAAAAGGGCATAGATTCCTGCCGGCGCAGGAGCGACAAAAATATACACTAATTCAAATGTATAAGATTATTCTTGCGATCAGGTATTTGTTGAAGCGGCGAATAGCGTATTTTGCGGTGTTTGCAGTAGCGCTTTGCGTCTTTATTGTTTTTGTAGTGATGACTGTAATGACGGGGCTGGTGGGTGATTTCAGGCAGAAGAACCATCGGTTTGCGGGTGACTGTGTAGTCAGCACCGAATCACTTGTAGGCTTTACGCATTATGAAGATTTCGTGGAGATACTCGAGCAGCAGGAATTTGTTGACGGTGTATCGGCGGTGATAAAAAGCTATGCGCTGGTGACTCCGGAAGGCGAGGAGGACAATTATGGACTGGAGATGATGGGCATTGATCCAGCCCTGCATAGCATTGCGACCGGTTTTGGCCGGAGTCTTCATCACCGTAAAGATGAAGTTGCAAAAGCGTTTGCTCCTGTCTACGACCCAAACCTGCCAGGTTTCATTGTAGGGATTGACCGGTGGCTGATGCGTGATTCGGAAGGCAAATACAATTATCGTTCCAGTCCTGCCGATAGAGCTCTTATGATAACCTGTTTTCCGTTGACTGCAAAAGGTGCTTTGGCTAAAGTTGGCGCAGGGTTGGTGAATACGAAAACTTTCCACTTTAGCGATACTTCGCATAGCGGATTGGCCAGAGTGGACAGCTCAATGATATATTTGTCTTTTGAGGAGGCCCAAATTCTGTGCGGAATGGGCGAGCCAGTCAAAAGGGCCAACGCTATCCATATAAAGTTTAAGCCGGATGTGAAACTTGAGACAGGTTGTGGAAGAGTCGCTTCACTGTGGCGGAGTTTC
>JAOUFU010000421.1 GCA_029858035.1 Phycisphaerae bacterium | reverse complement strand
ATAAAAGCCATAACGTTTCCGCTATCAGCATGTATGGGCGTAACTTGATCCCTGGGAACAACAACAAGGTTCCCTGCAAAATTATAAGATTGCGGGAGGTACACGGCAACATGTTCTAACAGACCTAAATGAGCAAGGGTCTCACATGTTACAAATCCAATAACCTGGATATTGCTTCCGGGAATTATTGAAACCAGTACCGGCTTATTAAAGCCCTTCTTATCTCCAACAAAGGCACTGATCAGATCCTTTATTGACGAATAAATCATCTTTACAAGAGGCAGCCGTTTAAAAACATTATCCACCAACCGCACTAATTTACGGGTTAAGAAATTTGAAGCAATAAATCCCACAAGAGTAATTGTTAGTATTGTAACGATAAAGCCCATTCCGGGTATTTTAAACCTGAAAATGTTGTCAATCTTTACAAAGATGATATAAATGACGTAGATGGTTGCAACCAAGGGGATTAAAAACAGAAGCCCCTCTAAAAAGTATTTTGTCAACTTTTTCATATTAACCTCCCCGTGCTTTTATGAAAGATTAGAGCAAAATATCGCCAATTTAATAAATAAAGAGTACTATATGGCAAAAAGAAAAACAAAGCAAAAACATTCAGTATACGCGAATATGCAAGTACTGGAACTTACTAAAGCCGGATCATCTCTGGAATTAGAAATCTAAGCAAAACATCAGAAAATCGGGCATCTTGTAATCGGACGCGGTTCGCTTTACCGGTATGGAGAAAAACGAAAAAACAAATGAATATCCTGGACAAGATTTTGCGGAACGACGGACGAACTGGCTTATGATGAATAGAGATCTGATTATCTTTTTATATCTTTAGCGATTATGATTTCTGACTGAAGACCGCGATTCGTTAATTTTTTATGTGCTCGTAATAGGTTGTAAGCGCGGGGAGTTTGAGCAGGATCTGCTCATGTGAAATTGGGCCGAGTGCCTCTGCGACAGCTGCTTTGATCAAGGCTCGCAATTCCGTAACATCTCCTTTTCCATCCGGATAGACGCGGTTTGTTAAGACGATAATATATGTTTCAGTTACAGGATCAATCCAGATCGAAGTTCCGGTGTAGCCCAGATGCCCGTAAGAGCCAACCGGAAATAATTCGTCTCTGTTGGAGCTAAGAGGCGCTTCAATATCCCAACCGAGCCCGCGTAGTTTTGGCTTATTCAATGGCGATTGAGGCATGATCATCTGCTCAACGGTTTGCGGTTTCAAGATCTTTACTTCCTTCATACTCCCTTTGTTGAGGAGCATCTGCGCAAAAATGGAGAGATCATCAGCCGTTGAGAAAAGTCCGGCATGACCTGACACCCCACCCATGTTGTAACATGTCGGGTCATGAACATAACCGCAGAGCATCTTTCTCTTATGATATTGGGTAGGGGCGATGCGTTCATGCATGTCCGCTGGAGGCTTGAACCGGGTATCCTTTATCCCCAGAGGATTAAATATACACATGGAGCAATACTCGTCAAGTGCTTTACCTGATACCCGCCGAACAAGCTCTCCTAAGATATCGAAATTGATATCGCTGTAAACATAGACCTTACCCGGCGGGTAAAGAGGCCTCTCTGCGACGATCTTCTTCATCGCGGTTTTGTACCCGGACCAACCGGGTTTCAAATTCAGGTCAGGGCGAAGCCCGGAATAATGCGTAAGGAGTTCACGCACGGTGATATACCCTTTCCTATGTGCTTTGAATGCAGGCCAGTACCTTGCTACAGGGTCATCAAGTCTCAGTTTCCCCGTTTCAACCAGTTGCATCACTGCAGTGGTAGTTGCGACCACCTTTGTAAGTGAGGCCAGATCAAAGATTGTATCAGCAGTCATGAGTATTTTTTCAGGATTAAGGGAGCGGTATCCGAAGGCGCGTCGGTATATGACCTTTTCCCTGTTTCCAATCAGGACAACGGCCCCGAGTATTTTTCCGTCGCGTATTGTTCTTTCCACAATACCGGAAACAGGTGCCAGTTGCTCTTCGTTCAGTTGTGGGCGGTCTGTAGCAGGAAACGCTGGAGCTATAGTTTTACTAATAGTTCCAAGGATAAAGAATACGACAATTGCAGAAAGGGTTCTTCTTAACAGGTACGTGGTTTTTTGACGGCTGCCCATGGTTTGTAACAAAAATCAGCTTTTGTAATCAGCTCTAGCGGATATAAATTCCTTCTTCAATCCATCCGACTGGTAAACATTTCGGGGGTTCCAGAGCATCCATCCGTTCGAGCCAAATTCCTCTGCGGCCTTAATCTGGTTTCGTATTTCCGAGCCGTTAAAATATCTCCTGTCGAATGCATAATCCTTAAATGCTTGCAGCCATGGCCTGAAGCGAACCGATGAAATATTGGTACGTTCCTGTGCCCTCTTCAGGGAAAGAGAAACAATCTCGTAGGGGTATGCAACAGGATTTCTATATCCCGGTATCCCGAATTGAAACCCTGACGGATAGAGCATCAGTGATATATAATCAACACAAGGAAGAAGGTTTTCAAGTTTCTGTCCGATGAGGGTATCGTTGAGGTTCCAGGATGCATACCCGAATATATCAGCAGCAACGAAGACATTGTATGGCATAAGTCTCTTTTTCGCTTCCATGAGAAATCCGGAAATGTATCTCACCCTGTTTTCTTCTGTGTTCGGTACTGCAAATTTAAGCCTTTTCTTATCTGGAAACCGGACATAGTCGAACTGTATCTCATCAAATCCGATTTGAGCTGCCTCAACAGCGATATTAATATTGTAATCCCAGACTTCTTTTCTGGAAGGATCTAGCCAGATAAGGTCTCTATCGTGCCATATCCTTCCGTCCTGAGTCCTCACAGTGAGCTCAGGGCGTGCCGAACCGAGGGTGTTGTCTTTAAAGACCACAATACGTGCAATAGTATAAATGCCTCTTTCTCTCAAGGATTGTAACAAACTTCTTATATCCTTAATTATTATCAATTTTTGGGCGCCGATTTCCGAGGCGAAGGGGATGGAACTTTTATAAGTGATCACCCCCCTGTCTCCTTTTACGTCTATGACAAGCGCATTGAGTTCGGTTTCATTGATGAGTCTTAAAGCAGATTCACGCAGGGATCGATCACCGATTCCATAAAAAGTAAGATAGAGGGCCTTTGGTGTGAAAGGCTGCAAGTATATTTTAAGAGGTGTTTTACCCCTGGGGGAGAGGATAACCTGCTCGCCCCTTGCATATCCATACGCCCTGATCCCTATCTTTTTTGTAGCATTTCTTATCACAAACATGCCGTTACTGTCGGTCTGGACGAATTCGTTGTTTGCGGTAATAATAGCACCTTGAATGGGTTTTCTCGTCAGATAGTCTATTACCTGACCACTTATGAACACTGAAGTATATCCGGGTATCGATAAAACCGTCAACATGATGCACTGTAATATAGCCAATTTAAGAATTTTCTTCATACTATCTCCGAGCTGAAACACTTATATCGTTCTTTTTCCCAGGGGAATTTCCTGCCAGTATCATCTCAAACGTCTTTCCCTGATCGGTATTGCGCAGCAGGTAACGCGGGAGCTTCATGATGCTATCCGAGTTACTTACATGATGCCGCTCAATAGTAAAAGACGCTGCATAACCCGCCTCAATTGCTTTCGAAATAAGCCACTCATCGCAAATGCCGAAGGGCCAGGCCAGCATATCCACTTCGATACCAAATTCCTTCTTCAGTTTGTCTTTTGATTTCTTCAGCTGCATCTCGACAAATTTTACGTATTCAGTATCGGATAATCTTTTTTTCTCTCTTTTGAAGTCAGGGTGCCAGTAAGTGTGCGACTGGATTTCAAAAAGGCCTGTTTTTTTAATCTCTCTGAGTTGTTCCCATGTCATGGCATAAGGGGCATTCGAAATCGCCGAAGGATATATGAAAAGCGTAACCGGGACACGGTATTTTTTTATCAACGGCAGCATATCTGTATAGACCGATTTATGACCGTCGTCTGCGACAATCACAACTGAACCAGGTGGCAGAGGAGGTCCTTTTCTAAAATGGTAATTAACAAGCTGTCTGAGTGAAATTACTGTATAGCCGTTGTCTCTGAGGTATTTCAGATGGGACTCGAAAACGGCTGTGGTCATTGTCATGCTGTCGGAA
>JAOUFU010000031.1 GCA_029858035.1 Phycisphaerae bacterium | reverse complement strand
GTAAAATAAGATTTCAGTAAAAAAAAATTAAAAAATTTTGAAAAAAATGCTTGCAAAAATCCTTTGGCCGGTTATAATTAAGGTTGGAATATAAAGGTCTTTTCTTCTTATATGTCTTGGTTTATGTGAGACAGTGTAGATTATTATAAGTTTGCTCTTTATTTTCTAAATGAAAAGCTGTCTCACAAGGGCTGGAGCTGCTAAGCTTCAGCCCTTTCTATGCGCTTTGCCCTCGCCTAATCTGATCGCAGCTTACAGATACACCTCCTCCCTGCGGCCTCGGGGGTACCCCGGAAAAACTCCTCTTAACAATGAAAAAATTGTCCAAATATTTTCAGTTTTTACTATTGCAAAGAATTCTGATATGAGTTATAATACGTTTGGCATGCTGTTGCAAAAATTTACGCAGACAATGCAGTTTTTGCGGAACAGAAAGTTGCCTCTGCGCATCCTATAGATGACAGCAATATACCTGTAGTCAGAAAGGAGTATCATTATGATGGGTAAACGAAGAGGTTTTACATTAGTAGAGCTTTTGGTGGTAATTGCCATTATTGCGTTATTAATGGCGATACTGATGCCGGCACTGAATAGGGCAAGGGAGCTGGGCAGACGCGCGGTCTGTCTTGGCAACCTGAAGCAGATGGCGCTTGCGTGGGTAATGTATGCAGATGAAAACGACGGCGACCTTGTTAACGGCATGCTGGGGTTAGATCGGTCAGGTGGTACCCCTGCCGTTATCTTGGAGGAAGCATGGGTGGGCGTTGTGGACGGTGGTTGGCCCGAAAGGCGACAAATTAATGGCAATAATATAAACGAGGGCATCAGAAACGGGGCCCTATGGGAATATGCCAAGAATCCAAAGGTTTTCAAATGCCCGGCCGGCCAAGTTGGACACATGGTGACCTACGCAATAGTCGATGCCATGAATGGCGTGGACCAGCCCAATACCAAAGCAGACCAGGTATGGGCCAACAACAGGGGCGACCTTTCAAAGACACAAAAACAATTGCTTTTTATTGACATAGGCATAGTTAGGGACAGTAGTTATCACGTTTATTATAATCAGGAGCAATGGGGAGATCCGCCCTCGGCCCGGCACCGCGATGGCGCGACCGTCAGCTATGCAGACGCCCACAGCGTATACATAAAGTGGAAAAGCATCCCGGAAACAGCAACCTGGGGCAGGAATGACAGTAGGCCTTGTAACCGTAAGCCTGTAAGCCTTGAAGGCAGATCAGATTTGCAACAGTTTCAGATGGAGGTGTACGGAAGGTTAGGTTATACACCGTGATTATGAAGGCATGATTTTATGTGCTTATTGGTTTTTATTTGGCTGGGCCCGTTAGAAGTCAAACGCGTTACCGGCAGTTCCCGTCAATAACGGGGGCCTCTAACAGGACCGGCCGGTCAGATACAAGTAGATAGAAAGGAGTATCATAGATGGATAAACAAAGAGGATTTACCTTAATAGAGCTTCTGGTCGTAATTGCCATTATCGCGTTGCTTTTGGCGTTATTGATGCCCGCACTGGAAATGGCCAGAGAACATGCCAGACGCGCGGTTTGTACCGGCAATCTCAGGGATTTGGCAGTTGCATGGATTATATACGCCGATGATAACGATGGCAAGATTGTCAACGGCCAGCCAAACGACAACCCGAGACAAACAGGTGGTCCCCCACCCGCCAAGGTGTATACAGAGATTCCCTGGGTTCTCGCAATACAACTCAACGCCAGCGGCGACCCCGACCCCTCCCTAACCAGTTACGACCATGAACAAACCATCAAAAAGGGAGCACTATGGCCGAATAACCAGAACGTAAAAGCTTACAAGTGCCCGGGCGCCAAGGCCGGACACATGCGGACCTACTCTATCGTTTGTTCCCTGAATGGTGACAGAAGTCCGGTTAGCACTCTCGGCAACGTTGCGAGTATGCTGTGCGTTAAGAACAGGTCGCTTGTTCGCAGGCCACACGACAGAATCATTGCTGTTTGTGAAGGCTGGGTGAACAACTTCGGTTTCAGAGTTGGGTACAGCAATCCGGGGAAATGGATAGATCCGCCCCCCGCGCGACACACCGGAGGCATGACCTTTGTCTTTGCAGACGGCCACAGTGGATTCTGGAAGTGGAAAGGAGCGGGAACGATAGATGCCGGAGAGAGACGCGTGCCTAACTATTCGCCCGGGACTGGAACCGTTGAGTACAGGCAGGACTTGAGGGATATGCGTATAGCCGTTTGGGGAAAAATACCACCATAGTATTTATAAGCACTGCGCTTGGTGCACGCTATTTTGGTTGCCGGCGTTGTTGTAATCTCTCTTATGAAAGTCGTAACGAGGCGCGCTTCGCACGGTTTGGCAGCATATGCTGTTCCATTAAAGCCGAAATACAAACAGGCCAGCTCTTCAGGCAAATCAACCGCTTCACATATCAGGGTAAACCAACAAAAAGGCACGAGGGCCGCAGGTCCTTGAGAGACGTATGGATGCTCGTCTATCGATGGGTAAAAAGTTCTTTCAGCTTCGGCTGCCGGTGTATAAAATGGGACAGGAGCAGGAGGCTCTGTTCAAAGGCAGGCCGTGAGGGGACCAGATACCGGGATTTAGGCCGGATTCCGACATAATTTGTGAGATTCTTTAAAAAAAACGTTACGTTTCGTGCGGACTGTGGTCTTTTTAGTAGTTCATTAGTTTTATATGGGCAATAAGGAAAATTATATTCAATTGGTAAAACAAGCCCAGTCCGGCGACGAAGAGTCTATGAATCGTCTGGCTGAGGTGGTCAGAGAGCCTTTGTGCATATATGTTCACCGTCTTACGTTAGATGATGCTCTGACGCAGGACATTTTACAGGAGACCTTGTTAGAGATGTTCAAATTTTTAGACAAACTGGAAAAAGCCAATCGGTTTTGGCCCTGGCTGCTGAGAATCGCCACTAACAATGTTAACGACCACTACAAGCGGGAGGGACGGCGAAGGACGGCATCGATGTCGAAGATGCCCCAGACAGGGCCTAAGGAAAAGCAGGAGGGATTAGAGAATCTGATAGGCCAGGAATTGAAACAGGTAGTTTCGGCGGCAATGTCGGCGCTGAAACCGCAGTACCGTGCGGTATTGACGCTGCGCTGCTACGAAGAATTGGCCTATTCGGAAATTTCCGAGGTGTTAGGGTGCAGCACATTTGGTGCGCGTATGCTGTTCGTGCGGGCGAAGAAGTCATTGGTGAAACAACTTTCCCGCCGTGGATTTGGAAAGGGCTCGCTGCTTCTTGCTTTGGCTTTGTTCGGGAAGATGACGGCCACGAGCGAGGCGGCGGCAGCGGGTGTATCTGTAACGGCTGCTACTACGAAAGCGGGTCTGGCGGCCGGCCTGTTAGGGGCGGTCAGCGGCAAGGCACTTGTTGTATCGCTGACGACGGTTTCTGTATTGGCTGTTGGTATTATGGTGGCAACATCGGGTCCTGAAAAAACAGCGGCTGTACCCGGGCAAAGCAAGGCCATCGAACTACCCGTTGTTAGTCAGGCCGAATCGATGGACCAGGAGAGCGGGGAGTATTGGTATTTTTTTCCCGAAGGAGCGGGCGGAGCGGTAATGATGCAGCAGATAACACAAACCGGCCGGCAATGGCTGCAGGATGAATATGCAAATTACTACCATTATAAGGATACTATATCCATAAGAAACTCTCGCTGCCGGCGAAGCGATCTTAGTGTGTGGCGGCTGCCTACGGACGGGCCACAATTAACGGATTTTCTTTCCAGGGTTGAAGGCAGGTCCGTAGAGATGGAATACGTTGCCGATAAGAGCAGAGGTTTGCTGGTAATCGCCAGCTCCAAAGAAGCTGGCGAAAGAAACTTCTGGATGACACGCCACTACAACGTAATGGACGAAGATTATTTTCAAAGTGACTGGCCCAAAGACACGCCGACTATAGATAATCGGGATGCGATGCACAGGCGGGGCTGGACGTATTTCAAGATAACAGGCCGGATTAACGGCAAAGAGGTACGGGGCAAGGGAAGGATACCGTTTGTATACGCGGCAAGTAGAAGGCATTGGCCGTGGGTGGTATTAACGGCAGGGGAAAACATTGTAAGCCAAGCCTGCTTTGCCGGGCTTTCTCGACCCTGGATGGGGCTGCACACAATAGATACGGTAAGGCGGGACGCCGCCGAAAAGCGGATATGGTTTGAGACAAGATACAACAAGAGCACCGGCAAGGCGCAGGTAATACTAAAGCCGGAAGACGTTCAGATTGTATATACCATTGATATGGAAAAAGATGTTATTGAATCAATCACCTTTTCCGGTGATACCGGGGGGCAATTACAGTTTGATTACCTGCAGGAGATTGACAATATCGGCAGTGAATTTGCAGAGCCGACAAGCAAAGCGAGTATGCGGGTAAGTAGCGAGGGGATGTTGTGGCTTTTGGAATTGGCAAGAAATAATTTATTAGAACAGGAAGGGAGTAGAAAATGAAAACGGAAGGAATTAGAGGGAAAATTCTGTCGGTGACAATCGTGGTGTGTTCACTTTGGATAGGGATGTTTTCCTTAACTTTGGATGCCGTTGCCAATGATGACCCTATGTATGAGTTAACGGTGACGGTGGTTAGTGAGTACGGCACGGTCGAGCCAAACAGCGGTTTCTATTCTGCGGGTACCGTAGTGACGCTCACCGCGACGCCGGAGCCGGACTACCTGTTGAGGCACTGGATAGGCACCGACGATGATACGTCTTGTGCTCTCACCAATACGGTGACAATGGATTCAGACAAGACCGTTACAGTTGAGTTCGGGCTGCCGCGCCATATCCTTGTGCCCATGGAATACGATACGATTCAAGGGGCTATAGATGCGGCTGCTTGTGGCGATATGGTTATTTTATCACCAGGGGTGCATTACGGGAATATCAACTTCAACGGGAAGAATATTAGGGTGTTTTCAATGAATCCGGACGATCCTAATGTCGTAGCACTCACGATTATTGAGGGGACCGGTGCGGGGCCGGTTGTGACATTTTCAGGCAGCGAGAGTCAAAGCTGTTGGCTTTATGGTCTTACTATCACCGGTGGCAATACGACAGGAAACGGCGGCGGGATTTGCGGCAACGGAACAGAAGCTACAATTGCCAATTGCGTTATCACTGACAATCATGCCGATGGTGCCGGCGGCGGGCTGAGCAACTGCAGCGGCAGGATTGTGGGCTGTACGATTAACGGCAATACGGCCGGCGACGGCGGGGGTGGCATCTACGTCGTGGACTGCAACGTATCGGTCGAGGACTGCGATATCAACAATAATACGGCCGCTGATGGCGGTGGCTTGTATTGCCTGGATTCTCCGGGGGCGACAATTACCCGGTGCACAATTAGCGACAACAATGCGAATGGAAGTGGAATGGCCAGAGGCGGCGGGATATTTGTGTTTATTTATAGCCCGATACTGATTGAAGACTGCCGAATCAGCCGTAATAATGCCACGCACGGCGGCGGTGTTTACCTGGCGGGCGACGGCGTGCCCCGGGTCAGGCAGTGCCTGATAACCGAAAATACGGCAGGCGAAACAGGTGGCGGCATTTCCTGTGTATGGCAGGTAGAACCCATAATCTCCAATTGTACGATTGCGGAGAACGCGGTTGCTAACGGATATGGTGGAGGTCTGTACTGTTCATACGAAAGCAATGTGGAGGTTATTAATTCCATTATCTGGGGCAATTTTGCTCAGCAGGGCTTCCAGGTCGCAGTAAGCAGCGGCGACCTTCCTTATCCCTTGCCATCAATGCTTGCCCTTTTCCACAGTGACGTCGAAGGTGGTCCGGGGGGGGCATATGTCGGTGCAGGTAGTACGCTTGACTGGGGCATAGGTACTATTGATGCTGATCCGCAACTGGTTGACCCGACCGGTGGAGACTGGCACCTGGGTGCCGGCTCGCCGTGCATCGACGCGGGCGATAACACAGCGGTTCCGCCATCTCAGGTGAAGGATCTTGACGGTAATCCACGCATAGCAAACTATGTGGTCGACATGGGGGCGTATGAGTTCCAGGGTCCATTCAAGCAGTATTTCCATGTCGATGGTGCAACCGGTGATAATACCAATGACGGGTTGACCCGGGGGACGGCCTTCGCGACTATTCAGCGTGGTATCAATGTGGCGGATGATTACGACACGGTGCTTGTATGGCCGGGCGTTTATAACGAAGAAGTCGCGTTCTGGGGCGATGCGATAACGGTACAGAGCTGCGCCGATGCAGCGATAGTAGAGACCGATTATGGGTATGCGTTCTCATTCTTCTCGGCTGAAGGGCCCGATACCGTATTGAGCAACTTTGTTATCAGGAACAGTCAATATGGAATCTATCTTATAAACGGCGCCGGTCCTACACTTAGCAACCTTACGATAGTAAATAACGACTTCGGCATCTCGGCCTTCAACGGTGCCGATCCCGATATCAGCAACTGTATCTTATGGAATAATTACTATGGCGACCTGTTTAGAGACCCGGTGCCGCTCCAGGCCAGGTACAGTTGCATCGAAGAGGGAGGTGAAGGCGAAGGTAACATCAGTGTTGAGCCGGGATTTGTCGATGCGGCCGGCGGCGACTATCATTTACTGAGCGAGCGGGGCAGGTATTGGCCGGCGCACGATGTTTGGGTCCTGGATGATGTAACCAGTCCCTGTATCGATGGCGGCGACCCGACGGTTGACCCGGCGAATGAGCGGATGCCGAACGGCGGCAGAATCAATATGGGTGCCTATGGAGACTCTGCTTACGCAAGTATGAGCGAATGCTGGAGTAAATCAGATAGAAATTGCGATGGCATTGTGAACTTCAGGGATTTGGCAATGTTCGCCGAGGATTGGCTGGGAGTTGACGATGCACCTTCACCACCGCCTCCGCCGCCACCACCTCCGCCACCACCACCTCCGCCGCCACCACCGATGTAGTGAAATCCCGGGAAGAGCGGATAGCGGTTGGAATATAGCGTATATTAGGTGAAGACCGATTCAGGGATGCGAACGTATCTGTATGAAAGATACCTGGTTCGCTGACCTGATTTTATGCGCAAAAAAAGAGTTGTGGAGGAATTGCGAAAATAGTATTATAGAAGGGCGTTTAAATAGTTGCGGGTACCTGAAAACAGGTCGTTAAGTTGTGTGGGAGAAACCTATCGGATTCAAAGGTTACATTTTTGGCAGAGGAAGCCGCGAGAGCCGGGGATTTACCTTGGTTGAGCTTTTAGTGGTTATCTCCATCATGTCCATGTTGATGGCTATTTTGCTGCCTGTCCTCGGAAAGGTACGGCAGAAGGCACGGACTGTGATGGGGATGAAAAACCAGCGGGAGATTGTCAACGCCGTCACCATGTACGCGGACGACAACGATGGGCAATATCCCGAATCTGTGGCCACCGTAGGATTCGGTGCACACTGGAACTGGTCCGACCCGCGGAAGCTGACAGGCAACAGGACACGCTCGCCGGGAATGTATCGAGCGATGAGCGAATATTTGCGGAGCTACGTTCGGGATGCATCTGTTATGTTCTGTTCGAATGCGCCCACGAAATATAAATACCTGCAGCAGTCGTGGGATGCCGG
This sequence comes from Phycisphaerae bacterium, assembly GCA_029858035.1. Lineage (GTDB taxonomy): Bacteria > Planctomycetota > Phycisphaerae > Sedimentisphaerales > Anaerobacaceae > CS2-K091. The sequence continues at coordinate 9,775 of JAOUFU010000031.1, read as the reverse complement.
CGATGAATGGGACAATCCGGAGACGTCCTTTCCGTTCGACCCGGTGGGCGGGACGTATTGCTTCTACTTCAATTATATCGGCTTCTTAGGCAGACACAGAGGCATATTTAAAGGTCCGCAAAGACCTGCAGGCGGCCCAATGGAAAGCACATTGCTCGTAACGGACTATTTTGGGTATGATTGCTGGCAAAGCCCGAAGGCCTATGGAAGCTGTGAAGAGTTCAATGGCGCATCTGCCGTAGCTGAAACGTGGCTTCTATCGTCATACTGGTCTTCTCTGAAGTCCGAGAGTGTTAATTTGAATACCATCGAGGTGCAGCTTCATGCAGGCTACACCGACGGCCACGTGGGAAGTTTCAAGCCGTCGGAAGTTGTGCCAATGAGGGTCTCTATTACCTCCGATGGCAGCAGGCCGTACCCCGAGGGTGTGGGGCCGGGGATTTTTTATCTGCCAACAGCCGGCTTGAATTAATCGCCGAACACGTCTTGAAGGAAATCGTTTAGATTTTCACTAACGCTTTTTCAACGTGACACCTATCCCGGCGCCCTCCATCAGAAGAAATGAAGTGTCCGGCTTTGGGTTCTTTGCGATGGCCTCGGTGTAACGTGGGTCCGGGGAGGGCCTTTTCCGGAAATCGGCCCTGAGATATGCCGTCGATTCTTTTGGACAACAGCGGCTATTTCATGCATAATAACACCAGTTTCATTTGGTACGGTTGAGTGTTCAAGGCAGAAGATTTCTGTTAAGGTAAAATCAATTTTAAGGCGGAACAAATGGCGATTTATAATGAAGTTCAACTTCAGCGAATTTTCATCGGCAAGTTAAAACACGATGGCGATTTACTCGAAGAGCTGACATCGGTCTGCGAGGAAAACGACATACACCTTGGTCGCGTTGGAGCGCTTGGGGCCGTCAAAAAGGCCCGGCTTGGTTTCTACAATCAGCAAAACCGCAAGTACGAATTCTTTGACATCGAAGAGAGCCTGGAGATAACAAATCTGTTCGGTAACATATCGATGCGAGACGGCAAACCTATGGTTCATGCCCATGTCACCGTGTCCGATGCGCAAGGTCGGGCATACGGCGGGCATCTGGTGGCGGGCACTGTTGTATTTGCGTGCGAGTTTATCATCGATGTCTATAAGGGGCCGCAGATGCGCCGTGCTTATGACGAGGAAACCGGCCTGCCCTTGTGGGATATGTGATTCATTTTCGACTGAAGGTCCATCTTTCCGTAAATCCATTATGTTCAGTGCCGGCTGTTCACCTCAAACTTAATCCTGTTACCTGCCGCTAAGTTATTGCCTTTTATAAATAGAAAGAGTTATAAAAACCGCTGCCCGGCCAAAAAGCAGCGGCAACTGACAAGAAACTTTTGCCTGGGAGATTGAGCCATGAAAAGGATTTTGATGATTAGTATGTTGGTTTCTTTGGTTCTTTGGCTGACCGGCTGCACGGTTGTTAAGGAACATTATGTACAGCGAGGGCCAAGGCAGTTATCGATGCGAACACAAAGGAGGCCAATGCTGCGTCCAGGAGTGCATCCGGTTCGGACCGGCAGGACAAATTATGGATGGCGAGACCGAAGGGATTACTACGCACATTAGTGCTAATAGCCCAAACGTGCAAGCTGCCCATTATGTTCGACTACCGGCCCGACGACATGCAGGCCGATAGCCTCAGGCCAGGATTCGATTCTTATTGTCGTCAAAGAACTATTGGGGCAGGATTAGGCAGGTGAATAATTCGAATCCTCCACGCTCTTACACTTCAGCATCGCTGCGGTGAAGGCCGGAAAAAACGCGGTTAAATCAACACACAGAATCGTCAGGAGCAGCTCACAGAGGCTTTTTACACTCGTAGAATCGATAGACCTGATTTATTAACGTTTCTTTGTCCTCCACAATCATTTTTATGGGCAGGCACTTACAGCCATACTTGTCAGCTTAGACTACATTGAGGGGTTAACAGAACTGGACTTTTTTACTGTTTTGCCTGATAATTTTAAGAAGGCAGCAGAGCAGGCCGTAACAACCTGTTTATAGCATTACAAGATGAGGTCTTTAAAAAACCGGAATAGTGTTGCAAACTACGTAGAATAACATATAATTATAAATTCACATGGAGGTTACAAAGTTTAGTAAAAGGAAATAAATGCAGGGATGTTATTCTTTAATTCAATAAACCTTAAAGGAGGCATAAGATGAAAGAAAACACTTTTGTGGATGAGAAAACCGGTAATATTTATCAATTAATTCCTGAGAAGGCTTGGGACATTGCTGCAGCAACATTTAGCATTCTGTATTTGGTTGTTATGCTTGCTGTCTTCGCTGGTTTGCTTTTTGCCGTTTTGGCTAACCAGTATCTTCAAGAAAATAATCCCATATACCTGCTAATGGCATACACTGTTATCGGTGGAGGCTTAGGGGGCATCATCAACGGAATCCGCAGCTTTATCGGTTGGCATGCCGATAGAAGGGCTTTTGGTCGACGGTATGTATGGAAATACATAACACTGCCCTTGCTCGGCGCCGTTTTAGCTGCAATGGTGTACGCCTTCTTCCGTAGCGGTCTTGTTGCCTTTGGTGGAAACTTAACTCCGGACGATAACTTTGCCAATCAGGCACTTGGGGCATTTTCTATTGGTGCGCTCTCCGGTTATGGTTCTCACAGGGTCCTCAAATGGCTGGAAGAACAGGTCAACAAACTATTCAAACTAACCGGCACTGTAGGAGTAGAAGCACCTGATTCCAAAGACAAAGCCAAAGAGTAAACGAAGGGCCTTCTTGAAAGCCGTAATCTTGTACCGGGTAATATCAGCAAAGAAGTCACTGATGACCCGGACAAAGTCGATAAATTAATTAACCAATCTTTTACTGCTCGCCCCGGGCGCGGTGATATTACAAAGGATATGCTTAAATTCACACCAAAATGAGCATATTTCCTCTTGATTTTCAGCTATATATAGATATACTCCTACCGGTCCTGGTACCTTTTCGGGGGTAACTTCCGGCGTTCAAACTGGAAATGTGTGGTGAAAATTCAATCAAAGAAAGGGACAAAAGCAATGAAAGAAAGAACAACTGCAAGAGTAAAGATGGGCTTGTTAAAGACCATGTTTTTAGTGACGGCCATCCTCATCATTTGGAGCAGCTCGGCGGCAGCCCAGCAAAGTCTTCGTGACCTTGCCAAGGAGTTCGGTGTTGACTGGTTGGCCGGCCGATGGACTGCCAAAACCGACGACGGCACAACCATCCTGTTAGTGTACAAGTGGGAGCTTAACGGACATCTTCTGGCCGTTGATTTCAAAATGGGTGAGTATGCTTCGCGCGGCATGATCTTTTATGAACCGGGCGGCGAAAATGCCACCCAGGTGAGCGTTGACAACAGGGGCAGCAGGTCTAAGGCAACATGGGAAGCACGGGACGATGGCGCGCTTGTCTCGAAAAGTGAGTATGTTGATGTTGAAGGCAATGTACGAAAGAGTGCTGCCGTTTACAAGAATATAGATGCCAAGACAATAAAAATCGCGATCTATGGCCTGGACGAGAACGGCGAGCTTAATGATAAGCCGTGGTTCACAACGGATTTCAAACGTCAGCCCGTCGTGAAAAAAGACGCCGCTTAAAAGTTATACCTTCTCTTTGTGCCTCTCATAAGAGCACGAAGTCGAGGTGCCTTTTTTAGTTCGCCGGGAAATGCCGAAAACCTGAGAAAGGAATTGAGATGAAAAAGAGGATGTTTTTTCTTTGCTTGTTCATATTTTCTGCCGGCTCCGGTCTGGTTTCCGGAAATGAATCCGAGCAGGGTTGGATCTCGCTGTTTGACGGGACGCTGAATGACTGGAAGGCAAGTGAGAACACGGCCAGCTTCACACTTCGTGACGGCGCGATTGTTGCAAACGGACCGCGCAGTCATCTTTTCTATGCAGGACCGGTGGAAAATGCAATCTTTACCGACTTCGAACTGAAGGTCGATGTAATGACTAAATCGGGCGCGAACGGAGGCATCTATTTCCACACCGAATTCCAGCAAACAGGCTGGCCTGATAAGGGTTTCGAGGTACAGGTCAACAATACCTACGATAGAGACCCGAAAAAAACCGGCAGTCTGTATATGATACGCGATGTCACCGTGAAAACCGCAGGTGACGATGTGTGGTTTACCGAGCACATAATCGTCAAAGGCAGGTGCGTAATTATCAAGATAGACAACAAGGAAGTGGTTGATTGGACCGAGGAAAGTCCACCACGCCCGCCTTCGCAATTTCCAAAACGCGTCCTGTCAAGCGGCACATTTGCCCTGCAGGGACATGACCCGGGCAGCACCGTTTACTATAAGAACATCCGGGTCAGGCCGCTTCCCGTCATAGACTTTGGCCTCGTCGATTATCACGTACACTTAAAAGGGGGTTTGACCATCGAAGAGGCCGTCAAGATGTCGAAGAAAAGGGGCGTCAAGTTCGGCATCGCCCAAAATTGCGGCCTTGGCTTTAACGTCACCAACGACGATGGACTAAAAGACTTCCTCGAAAAGCTCGAAGGCAAGCCCGTCTACAAAGCAATTCAGGCCGAGGGACGAGAGTGGTTGGGAATGTTTTCCCCGGAATGGATAGCAAAATTCGATTACGTCTTCACCGATGCAATGACCTTTACGGATGACAGGGGCAGAAGGACCCGGTTGTGGATCAAAGACGAGGTGAACATTGGTAATGAACAGCAGTTCATGGACATGCTTCTGGAAAAGACTGTGGGAATCCTGAATAATGAGCCCATAGATATTTATGTCAATCCGACATTCCTGCCCGCAGAAATCGCAGCCAGATACGATGACTTGTGGACTGAGCGGCGCATGATGAAAGTCATCGAGGCCGCCGTCAAAAATGACGTCGCTATAGAGATTAATGCTCGTTTTATGATTCCCAGTGCCACGTTTATAAAGCTGGCAAAGAAAGCCGGCGCTAAATTTGCACTGGGGACAAACAACGGCGGAAAAGACCTGGGAAATCTCGAATACTGCCGAAGAATGATAAGAGAATGCGGGCTAAAAGAGAGCGATTTCTTCAAGCCCGGGCCGGCCGGCAAGAGGGCCATTGACCGCTGGAAAGGACCTAAATAAGGCGGTCCAGACAAATCGCCGATTCTGTAGTGGTTGATTCGATAGAATGAACCGCCCGCATCCACCACAAGGACGCGCAGTTATGCTGCCATTTCTTTGTTTTCTTTAACAGCATATAGTGTTCGCTTCCCGAATTGTCCTTTTTTGAGGTTTCGGTTTTCATAGTCGCCGGGCAGACTCTTATAGCGAGATTCTTCCTGCGGATTATCCGTTCACTTCTTAATCTCAAAGATAAACGAATTGCCGTTTTCTCTCGGCTCGACCCATATCTGCCCGCCGTGTTTGCAGATTATTTCCTTGACTATAAACAGCCCGAGCCCGGTGCCTTTGACCTTCTTGCCTCGCTCACCCTCAAGCCTAGAGAACCTCTGGAAGAGCCTTCCCTTCTCCTCTTCGGTGATCGGCCGTGAGTTGTTATAGATCTCCACCCGCACACGCTGTCCCAAATCCTCTGATTTCAATTTTACCTTGCCATTGTCGACGCCGTACTTGATTGCATTTCCCACTAAGTTGTTCGCCACTATCCGCAGCAGGTCCAGGTCACCCTGCATTTTGATCCCTCTGGCAATATCGTTGCTCACGTCCATCTGCCTTGCGTCAATCTCACTCGCGAAAGTCTCCAGACACGGCTTAAAGACCTCCTCCAAGAGCAGTACTTCCGTCTTCCTAACATTCAGCTCACCTTTCTCAATCCTACTCAGATCAAGAAACTTCCGTACTGTCTCCGCCAGGTAGCCCAGAATCCGTGTCACCGCCTGAAGAGACTTCTTTTGCTGCTCGTTCACTTCGCCAAAGTATCCATCCCGGACGGCCGCCACATTCATCAGAATCGTTGCAATAATACCTTTAAGCTCGTGCGACACAAAACCGACGAGGTCGAGGTATGTCTTGTTGAGCGCCGCCAACTGCTCGTTTGCCGCTTTGAGTTTTTCCTCCCGCTCTCTCAACTGCTCCGACATCTGGTTAAACGACGCTGCAAGCTCGTCCAGTTCCGCCGTTCCCGTCTCCTTATGCACTTTATAGCCCAGGCTACCCCTCGACAGTTCCCTCGTCGCAGCCGCCATTCGGCCGACCGGCCGTACAATCGCACCAGTGAGCGCATATCCGAGAAGCGCCGCAAGCAGCATCGCCGCAGCTACTATAGACATAAACACCAGCAGAATATTCCGCGCCATATCAACGAACGGCCGCTCCAAAATCCCCACGTACAGTATCCCGATGATTTTGCCGTCGATGTCTCTGATCGGCTCGTACGCGGCCTTGTACCAGTCATTCACAACAAATGCCCGCGCGACCCAAGGCAGTCCTTTCTCCAGAACCTGCTCATTCACTTGTGCCGAGACTCGCGTGCCTATCGCTCTGGTTCCATTCTTTGTCTGAACATTGGTCGATATCCGAAGGTCCCACTGGAATATTGTTGTCGTACCTACATCCATGCCCTTGTATCTCTCCGACCTGTAGACTGTTTGCTTGATCTTATCAACGATCGTATAGTCTTTGTTGAGCAGCTTACCTCCGCATAGAACACCCAATAATCTGCCGTATGGTCCGAGTACAGGCGCTGCTGCCTTGATCATCATGCCCGATGTCTCTTCAGTTTCCTCTCTTGGCTTGGCCTTTGACGTAGGGACGAACTTTATGTATGCTTGTTCCACAAGCTTGTTGTCTTCTTTCAGAAGGTCCTCTCTCGAAACGATTACTGTCCCCGCCACAACATCGCCGCTGCCAAGCACTCGACTAACAAACGCGTCGTCTGCCATGTAATCACCGGCCGCAGAAGGGTTTCGACTCCGTACAATGATCCGTCCTGATGCATCCATCAGCGTCAGTAGATCAAGAGACTCGGACTCGCGTACCCGCTTCAACTCATCTGTAATGCTTTCATGGTCGTTCTCTGAAATTCCCTCCTTCAGAAAGAACCGCAGTGCAGTCAGCCGGATCACATCTCGGATGCGTCCGACTTCCTGCTGATAAATCACCTGTGCCGAATTAAGGTCGTCCTCAACCTTTCGCTGGGCCCGTCTGATGATGTCCTTCTCGATGACGAAGTACCCCAGCGCCGCCACAAGCAACCCAAAGGCTGCTATCACCAGGAGAAAAGACAGAAGCAACCGTGTCCTTAGCTTCCTTGCTTTCATGTTTCCGCCATGCCTCCGTTCTTTCTGTTCTGAATCAGGATTGAAGACTGCTCCGGGCTTGTCCATTGCGAAGGCATCGCCTTGCAGGCACCGCTACAAAGAGCGCGAGGTTCCGAATTATGTTTATTCTGAAATCTGTTTTTGCGGGTGCTGCTCCCCATGCCGTGAAAGAGGGACTCGCTCCTCTCATAAAGCGGGCTTTTCGGCTGTGGAATCGGTTCCTGTATCGGGTTGACTATCGCTTTTCCAGTGACCTTGACGGCCATAATCAATTCCACATCGTCGTCAACGAAAAGAATCTTGGACCAGGATTTTGATCGGAATTCCATCGCCATTACAATTCCACCTTAGTTGATTCAATATACTCGATATTAATACAAATTGGCAAGGATGTTGGCAACCTCAAAACTTCGGGTTTTTTCAGGACTTTTCGTACAGATTTAATTCAAGACACACCTGCACTTGATGACGATTTAGGAAGTGGTTAATTAATTTCTATAAATCCTTATTTCGCAAGGGAGTGCGGTAATGTTGAAACCACATCGTGAAATCCAAAAATAGGCATTTCCGCAAAGTTGAGAGAAAATATCAGGATTGACATTTCTTCAAACGGCTGTTTTAATAACTACAAAATGAACGGGAAATCAAAAACTCCGAGTCACGATCCATGAAATACAAGAATATCTCTATAATCGGCGACGGTGCGATGGCCACTGTCATGGCTATCCTGCTCTGCGAAAAGAACAAATCCGTGCGGATATGGGGTTATGACCGCCGGCAGTTGAGTGATATTGCGCAGAAGTGTGAAAACATCAAATTTCTGCCGGGTTACAAGCTGCCCCAAATCCTCGTATTCGACCCCAACGATGAGCGTATAATGGCCGGTGCCGACCTGATTATCTCCGCTGTGCCGTGTCAGTTTGTCCGTCAGGTCTGGGAGCGGCTGAAAGACTATGTCCCGGACGGTGTCCCCATTGTTTCGACCGCCAAGGGAATTGAAAACGATACGCTGCTGCGCCCCACTCAAATACTGGCCGACGTCCTCGATCAAAAACAGGCGGCTGACGATGAGCGACGAGCGATGAGATTCGCGGTACTCTCCGGGCCTACCATTGCCGATGAATTAGCGAGGAAACTGCCGGCCACCGCCTGTGTCGCCGCAAGTGATGAACAGTTGGCAAAAGATGTCCAACGCGCTTTCAATTGTGCTTGGCTGCGCGTTTATAGCAATACCGACGTTGTCGGCGTGGAATTGGCTGCCGCCTGCAAGAACATTATTGCCATTGCCGCCGGGATTGTAGATGGCATAGGTGCCGGGGACAACGCGAAGGCCGCCCTGTTGTGCCGCGGACTTGCCGAGATTACTCGCCTCGGCGTCGCCTGCGGGGCAAGGCCTCAGACATTTGCAGGATTGACCGGCTTGGGAGATTTGGTAACGACCTGCATCTCCCCGAAGGGAAGAAACCGCTCCTTCGGCGAAAGGATTGGCAAAGGCCAAACTGTAGAGGCCGCCCAGAGGGCTACTGAATCGGTGATAGAGGGTTTCGCCACCTGCAAATCGGTAATTGCTCTTGCCGAACAATACGATGTTGAGATGCCGATAACACGGGCGATTTATGAAGTGCTGTTTGAGGCCAAGCCCGTACAAAAAGCGATCGCCGATTTAATGAGGCGCCGACTCAAGGCTGAGTAGAAGCCGAAAGCGTTATATCTAATGCCTTATAATGTCCTATAAACCTCGTCGTTTTTCTTCTTGAAAAATATACCTAAAATTCTATGGCACGCCGGCAATTCTTTTTTTGAAGAGAGCAAGCCTTTGTTTGAAATATTTTAGTTTTTAAATTTTTTTTTTCATTTCGACGCTACCCACTCCGCCTATAAGCCGATGTTGTTTATGAATGGATTCTCGCTTAGCAGCCAAAACTGCGGTTTTTATAGGGATAAGGATATCTTGCTGTCTGGTTGCTCAAGTTTGTGCATCGGTTTGCCGGATAAGGCCTTATTATTTGCGGTTGCGGTTGGCCGGTTGAAGGTTGTTTCTTATATTTTAGGTGGCATCTTATCGTATTAACCTATATCTGATTTGGCGTTGCTCACGAGGCATCACGCGCGAAGTGAGGGCGAATTTATGTTGCAATTTTTGAAAGAACGCACATGTTCGGCGGTGCCAATTTTGCGGAGTATTGCAGGATTGTGTCCGGTTGGTGTGGACATGGGCGATGATGCCCTTTCGATGGCACAGCTTGCCGATAACGGCAAGGGCATAACTTTAGTTGCCGGCGATTATAAAAATCTTCCACCCGATATAAAAGCGGGCAGCGTCGATTGGCAAAGATGGGCTATCGACACTATACGTCAGGTAAGTAGCCGAGGCCAGTTTCGGGGCAGGGACGTGATAGCTGCGATATCGCCGGCTGAGTTGTTTATCGACCATATAAGGATGCCTAAAATAGATGAAAAAGGCCGGACTAAAGATGCGGTTGATAAAGCTGTCATTTTGAAAATAAAACAAAAGCTG
>JAOUFU010000420.1 GCA_029858035.1 Phycisphaerae bacterium | reverse complement strand
GCTGCCCGAAAAGTGTGCAATCGAACTGATTAACGCCTGGTTATAAAAATTCAGTGCCTGCCTATTTCTTGGCTTCTTCGATTTCTGCTTTAAGTTTCTCTATTTGCTCCTTGAGACTCTTAATTTCCTCCTGCAGTTTTGTGTTTTCGTCGGCAATAGGCCCTAAGATATCCCGCATATAGTTTTCAACGCCTTTTTCTGACATCTCTTCCATGGCCGCTTTTGCCTGCAAACAGCCATCAAGTTGTTGTTGTTGCCTTTGCCTTTCCTTGTCATTCAGCTCTTTTTGCCTTTGCATTTCCCTGGTATGCAAGTCTTTCAGCTTTTCAATTTGTGCCTTAAGCTGCGCGTTCTCAATGGCTATGAGTCTGCTCCGTTTGGCATCCGGTTGTGTATCCGGTTGTGTATCCGGTTTCGTATCCGATATTTTTGCCTCTTCCTCACAGCCTGAAAACAGCATAATACTAAAGATGATACTAACTGCTAAAACAAGCGTTTTATGGGCCGATTCTTTCATTTTATTGTCCTTTCGAATCTAACTCTATTTCCTGAATTGGCCCCTACTATACCAACACTTTTCACACTGTCAATGTCCAGGATTATTCAAATAGCACTTTCAATTTTTCCTTGTCCGCCGTCTCGATTTGGGCCGGGTCCGTCCAAACCGCTAAATCCAGACTTTTTCTACAATCGCAATCCTCACAAACAAGATCAAGGTCACTGGCTAAAACAGCCTTTATTAGTTCCAGACAATTGTTTGTTGCTGTTTGCAGGTTTGCGATAATTTCTTTAAGAAGCGTTTGTTTGTCTCCACCCCCCTTGTGAGGACGCCAGCAGTCATAATCACTGGCTAATGCAATCAGCCCGTAGCAGATTTGTGCCTCTCTTGCCAATTTGGCCTCCGGCATGGCCGTCATACCAATCAAATCACCGCCCCAGGCCCGGTGCATAAGCGATTCGGCCCTGGTGGAAAATTGCGGCCCCTCCATACATACGTATGTCCCCTCAGGATGCGTCTTCGTCTCGATATCTTTAGCGGTATCGGCAAGTATCTTTCGAAGCCGCCCGCAAACAGGCTCGGCCCCTTCGCAGTGCACCGCCGCGAAACCGGCAAAGAAGCTGCTTGTCCGCCTGAAAGTCTTATCGATAAACTGGTCCACTATGACCAGATTGCCGGGGGCGATTTCCTCGCGAAGCGAGCCCACCGCCCCGCTGCCTATCACCGCATGGACCCCGAGTTTTTTCAAGGCAAAGATATTAGCTGCGTATGGGACCTCGCTCGGTGAAAGTTTATGCCCTTTGCCGTGGCGATTCAGGAATGCTATTTGCCTTTTGCCTAATTTGCCGACACAAATGGCCATACTCGGCTTACCGAACGGCGTTTCAATGTCCCGCAATTCTACATCTTCCAAATGCTCCGTTAGCGCATCACCAAGGCCCGTGCCCCCTATTATACCAATTAGTTCTTCCGCCATTTGCAAAGTCCCTTATTTTCTGCCGCCAAGGCTCCAGTACACCAAGATTTAATTTTTTAACTATTTCTTATCTTCTTTGTGCCTTAGTGTCTTCGTGGCTATTTGGCTAATTCTTCCTTGTCAAATGGTCCTTATATTATAGGGACACAGCTATTTTTACAAGACGGAAAACCGTATTTTTGTGCGACTAAGGACTTATCCGAATAAAAGGGTCGTTATGAGGCCGAGCGAAAAGCGTTATTTCTAAAAAAGAATAGGGCGCGATAAATCACACCAATTATGAATATAAGAGTAGTTTCTTGACTTCTGCGGGCTGTTGTTATAAAATGTATGGCAGACAGGTGGAGAGTATTTGGGAAATATATTGATGTCGATGGTGCTATTATGAACAGAGTATATACGGCTGTGACAAAGCAGGATGATGGCTGGTGGATCGGATGGATTGAAGAAGTGCCCGGAGTAAACTGCCAGGAACGGACACATGAGCAGTTACTCGAAACTCTTAAGGCGACACTGAAAGAGGCCCTGGATTTTAATCGCCGGGATGCTATTTCCGCTGGAGGGGCCGATTTTCGGGAAGAGCAAATAGCGATATGAAGAGGAAGCAGCTACTCCGGCATCTTCGCTCTCAAGGCTGTGAATTTGTCAGAGAGGGGGCAAAACATTCCTGGTGGTATAATCCATCCTTAAACAAGAGATCAGCCGTTCCCCGGCACAATGAGATTGTGCATCTTTTGGCAAAGAAGATTTGTAAGGACCTCGGTGTCCCGCCTGTAAAATAGACTCTGCATAGGAAACTCGATGGGATGCTCATAAAATTGATTAAGAGCGTCTAACAAAAAAAATGTCATTGCGAAGCCTGCCTTTTAGGCCGAAGCAATCTCCAACAATAATCATTCTTCAATAATCATTAATCATTTATATGGCTTGCCCCTGCCTGATTGGGGTGACGGGAATCCAAATTGTGTAGCTGCAGTGTTAGGCTTTAGCTATGACGATGTAAGGGTGATATTAGGTTTAATCTTGTGGCACGGGCATCCTGCCCGTGGATAAAGCGTTTTCCGAAATAAATAAACGGTAGGATGGGCTTTAGCCCATGCGGTCATTCCTCTGGCAGATTCTGTGGGCTGGTTTAACCGCTTTTTTTCTCAACATCAAACCACCGTGTTATAGTATAAAAGCTATCCAACATTTATAATAGTGCATACTCCGTATTTAAGCAAACTTATATTTATATGGTTTCTGTTTACCCTTTTGTACTTTCATCCTTCGATCCTTTCAAAGTCGGCACTATCTGGTTGTTGCCGCACTTGGGGCAGACTCCCTCCGTTCCAGCATTGCACTCGTAGTCGCTTAGGTGTCTTCCGCAGGACTCACAGATAAACCTAATTTTTCGCCCACGATATATGGGGAAGTCGGGCGGTTCTCCTACTGGGTAGTAATTCGCGCAAAGTAGAAGTGCAAGCAGACCAGTTCCAGTTGCGCCAAATATCGCCCAGACAATAGACTGCCAACCACCTTGGCCCTTGAGACGAGAAATAAGGTAGCTGCACACTCCTAATACGAGCAAAATTAGGCCAAAACTTGAAAATAATACTGGTGCCGGAACCTCAGATTTCGTACGCCATTGCCAGATGTCCAAGAATACAGAGATTAGTAACACACAAGATATGGCCGCAAATGCAAGATGACCTACTCGGTTCATGCGTTTTTCGATTAGTTCCTCATATCGCGGATTCAGCTTCTTTTGTGTGAACATGCCAATAATCCAAAGCACAATTGCCACACCAAACGAACGGATTAATATTTCGAGTGTCAGCATAAATGTACTCCAATCTCTGAGATTCTTTTATAATACAATGAGATTATCCATTTAACCGCAGTATATTTAATATTCGACCAACAATATCAACCGTTGTCTATCGTAAAAACACGGATTTTTCACATTTTTATGAGAAGAGTTTTTCAGACAGATTTTAAGGCCGATTCTCGACCGAGGTAGGGACAGTCAACCTATTTTCTGCTAAAAATTATGCGATTGAGGCCCCTGTGAGACAGACAGTAGTCATCTCACGGGGCAAATTAAAAAAAACACTTTTTTTTCATTTTTTCCTTTACAATTGTTTGGTAATATATTAATATACACCCATGTTTGCCGGCAGGCAAACGTAAACCGCCAGTAGGCAACGGATATAGCGGAGAACCGCACGAGTCGTAAGCCACAGCGTGGCAAGGACATAGAGCCAGCAGGCCCAAGTTTTGAACATTTATATTTTGTTTACCCCGTGAGATAGCGAAGCGTTATCTAACTGGGGGGTGTATTAATGACTAAAAAACACATATTTCGCAGCCAACAAATAAAAAGTCCGCCCGAAGGGCTTCCACAATTTTGCATTTTGCAATTTGATTTTTGCATTTTCCTTCACGCTATACGAAGTACGAAAGATTACGTACGAAAAAATAAACTTTTTATGCAAAACAAAGCCAATTTCCGAAAAGTCAAGTTGAACGTAAATAAAGTATTAACAAGGGATTACGAAGAAATGGACACTTGGTCAATTGGGAAAACAAAGCCAATTAAAGCCAATTCAAAGCCAATCAAAGCCAATTCAAAGCCAATTAAAGCCAATTCAAAGCCAATTAAAGCCAATATTATGCCAAAACAAAGCCAATTCAAACCCAATTTGTCGCGG
>JAOUFU010000419.1 GCA_029858035.1 Phycisphaerae bacterium | reverse complement strand
CCCAAAAAAAGCGCAATTTCCCCCCAATTTTTAAAATTTAAAAAATTTCATTTCTCATTCATGTTAATCTGCGCAATCCTCAGAACCGCCATTTCCACCGGAACAAAAAACCGCGTTTTCGGCATCCGGCTACCCGTATTGGCTTGGTGGTTTTGACTCCTGTCTCAGAATTGTCCGGGATAAATGGTTGTGTTTCGATCAACATTGAGACTGAAAGAAACACATCTACAATGCACAATCCCCTTGAACTCCTCCGGTTTCTCAGCAATCCTTACTTACCGCCTTACCCGGGCATTGCCTTGCCAGATGCTCCAGATTTGATCCTCATCCGCAGGCTGGGCGTAGTCCGTCAACAACGTCGTGACCAATGCTCCCGTGGCCCATCCGAACTGGATCCACTTCTCCGGCTCCCAGCCTTTGAGAATGCCGTAGAGCATGCCCCCGACAAAGCCGTCACCCCCTCCGATCCGGTCGAGAACTATGATCTCTCGAGGTTCAACTACATGAAAGTTGTCGCCCTCGGACATGATTGCGCCCCAGAGGTGACAGTTGGCACTAACGACCTGGCGGAGCGTGGTGGCAAACACCGTGGCATTTGGGAATGCCTTCCTGGCATTGTTGATCATGACCTTGAAACTGTCGATCTTGTTCGAGAGGTCCTTGCCGCCTGCCTCCGGACCCTCGATCCCCAGGCAGAGTTGGAAGTCCTCTTCGTTGCCGACGAGTATGTCCGAAAAACCGGCGATTTGTGTGAAGATGTCGTGCAGCTCGGCCTCGCGGCCCTTCCAGAATGAGGAACGATGGTTCAGGTCGAATGATATCCGGGTCCCGTGCTTCTTGGCGGCCCTGGCAAGCTCAAGGCAGAACGTACCTGTATTGGGCGAAAGGGCTGCGATAAGACCAGACATGTGAACTATTTGTACACCATCCAGGCCAAAGATCCGGTCCAGGTCAAAATCGTTGACGTTCAGGATTCGTCCTACCTCGCCGGCACGGTCATTATGAACCCGCGGCCCGCGGGAGCCGTAGCCGCTATCGGCGATATTGAACTGGTGGCGGTAGCCCCATGGTCCACCCTGATCCACCTCCCTGGCCTCATAATCAATGTGGCGGCCGGCAAGATCGTTTTTTATGAATCGGGCGATCGGACTGTCCTTGACAAAAATCGTCAGTACTTTGACAGGCAGGCCCAAATAGCTGGATACACTGGCCACATTGGACTCGGCACTGGTGGCCTGCAGGATGAACGTGTTACTGCAGTAAACAGGCTGGCCGTTAATCGGGGTGATGCGGACCCCCATACTCGTGGGCACGACGAGGGAATAGGTATAGTTCTGTCGAAATTCGATAGTCATGAGCAATATCCTTTCTTCAACAATGCTGCTGACCTGTTATATATCCTGAGACTCAATCATTACCGGTAAATCATCCGATGTCAATAGTGTCATAATCAGAAAAGTGGTCACCTTATAAGATTCCGATCAGTCTTCGCATTTAAGCATATCTGAACAACAACCAAATCATAGAGCGCCGTTAAAAATTGTAGGCATGCTCGCAATCTATTCATATATATTCTTCATCTGCCAGGAATCAAGTGATTTTAGCACGGCGCCCTTACCCTGGGAACGCATCGACACGCCGACACTGTCGGGACGGCCGGGATAGACGCGCATCGCGACGCATTGCCTGTCGTTGACGAAAACCTCGACTACGCTTCGGTCGATAAATACGCGAAGAGCTCAAAGTCAAGTAATAATATCTCTGTTGCCACAATTTTTTTGTTTTGAGGCATCCTGTTACGACATATCAGTTAGCACCGGTCCAAGTGTCGGACTTGAAGGATCTTTGCGTCCGGGGCGTTAGGACAAGCGCTTTATGCGTAATTAATCCTGTTTTCAGGAGCGCATATCTTTATCGTGCCCCCGCTCCATTTGTTATTTTATATCTACCTATCGAAGAATTAATGCAACAAATCCTGCCAGTCCTTCAAAGACCGGATACGGAGTTGGCCTTATTCGGCCAGTCGTTGACAAAGAGAATAGGGTTATCAGGATGGCGACGGAACAATTTGTGTTCGATTCTTTTGTTAATTTTTGACTTCCGTAGATTGGAGTTGAAAGAAACACTCGCGTTATCCAAGTTTACCGTATTCATGGCACTTGCCTTCATGATTTTGGTCGCGATGTAATTTTCGGAAAGGTCAGGACTTATTCACGCCGTATGCTCCGAAGCACATCAGTCGGGGCATAATCGTCAGTGAGAATTGGTCCTTTACGCACGTAATCGTTATGCATTCCACCCTCTTCAATAATAGCGGGAAGATCAGTAGTGAATTGCTTCTCCTTTTGCAGCCGACGGGCTGCAGCCAGCAAGTCTTTTTGGGGCAGCGGCTTTTCCCGAGCATCAACAATGACGATAACATTACTACCCGAACCATATGAGTATTGATTACGGAAGACAGTATTGAAGGTGCGCCGGTGATAATGATAGGATTCAAAACCAGGTCGCAAATTACTGACAACGATGCCATCCGAAGTTAAAATCGCTTTTAAGCCTTCCATGAATTCCCTGGTCGTTAAATGATAGGGAATGTATCCCCCTCGGAAAGCGTCCACGAAGACGATGTCATATTTCATCTTTTTCCGTAATAAACGCCGCACTTGCACACGCCCATCGCGAACATAAACCTTCATATTATCATCCTCCTTGAAACCGAAATACTTCTTGGCAACCTCAACCACATCAGGATCAAGTTCAACATTATCAATCTGTGCCATGGGAAAATAATGATGAATCGCCATCGGTATGGTTCCTCCGCCGAGCCCTATAAATAGAATCCTGTTCGGGTCGGATTTGTGGGCAAATCCGGCGAGCATAAGAGAATAATAGTACATCTCAAACTTCAGCGGCTGACGAATATTAATCACTGATTCCTCATAATCGCTGCCGGAACGTCGGAACTGAAGTCGCCGTGATCCATCCTCTTCAAGAACACGGATGTAGTGATATAAACTCTCCTTTTCCAACAGGACCTTGGATTCATACTCTGAATAATCATTTTGTCCGGGGATAGGCCATTCTTGTTTTCCTTCGACCAGTGAAGCCTGGCAAACGACTCCCACTGAAATCCCGAAAATCGCCATCATCAAAAATCTACGTTTCATTAGTAACGACCTCCTGTTTTTTAATCCCTTTAGTATACCATGTTGCCAATAATAACAGGGCAATCAATAATAATGCCCCCGCCGAAAGGAAAAGGATTAGCTGAATGCCCATCCAAAGTATGAAATAGAACGAAGTAAGCAAACATCCGAGAAAACTACCTGCTGTAGATATGGCATATAAGGTTCCAGCTTTTGTTCCGACACTTGCGACGTCCTGAGTTACCAGGCGAACAGCATAGGGTGAAACGATCCCTAACAACATACTCGGGACAAAAAACAAAGTCATTGCGGCAAAAAGTGATCCCCAACGCTCATGCAAGTCGAGATCGGCAAACCATCCACTGGCTGTCCGATGCCAAATTGCGACTGGTATAATAGAGATTGCCGCCATCACAATAACAAGTGCGAGGCCGAAACCTTGAGGAAAACGCTGTGATAATAATCCACCGACAAAATAGCCGGTGCTCAGAGCAGCCAGGAAAATACTGATTACACTACCCCAGACCCAAACCCCACTGCCGAAATCCGGCGAAAGCATCCTGCCGCCAAGGATCTCAAGTCCCATCAAAACCCATCCGCATCCGAATACCGTAACCGCAACTCCACAAGTTCGCGACATGCACTATTTCCTAACGGACATTTCCCATATTAAATGCTTGGCTACGCGACTAGGCCTTACAATTCCACTTCAATATTAATATAACAGCTTCTTTTGCTTCTTGTTTTCATTTCTGCCCATTGGTATCAACTCCTTTAAGAAGGGCCGCTTCTGTCCAACATCACCACTGCGGGAAGCGGCTTGATAAACTCCTGACGAAGGCTGTATGTATAAGCGCCCTGCGTCGGTATCAGGAGAACGTCACCGGGCTGGATGTCCTTTCCCCAATAAGCGTAGCCCCACACGTCGTGCGGGGTACAGAGCGAACCGAGAATGTAACATTCATGCTCTTTCAGTTCGGGCCGGGACAAGTTGATTACCGGGACATAGTCTGTCTCGAATCGCTCCC
>JAOUFU010000603.1 GCA_029858035.1 Phycisphaerae bacterium | reverse complement strand
AGAGCAATCAGGGACAGTGGGAAAAATATGAATTGATGAGCGATGAGTTTGAGGGCACGGCGCTCGATCCTAATAAATGGTATCCTAAAAACCCCAGGTGGTTAGGCAGACAGCCGGCCTTCTTCTATCCCGGCAATGTGCGTGTAAGCAAAGGCAAACTGCATTTGTTAATGAAGAAGGAAGAAGTTCCAGAGATGCCCAGGGATAAGGGCTATCACACTTACACATCCGCTGCGGTTCAAAGCAAGACCAGGGCCAAATACGGATATTTTGAAATCAAATGCAGGCCTATGAAATCCCACGGCTCCAGCTCTTTCTGGTTCTATGACAACACACCGGACTTGTGGACGGAAATCGATGTGTTTGAAATCGGTGGTGCTGCCCCCGGATTTGAAAAGAAATACAATATGAACGTGCATGTCTTTAGAACGCCTGCTGAGAAGAAGCATTGGTCTACGCACGGAGAATGGACTGCGCCGTCGAATCTGGCAGATGATTATCACGTATACGGACTGGAATGGGATAAGGAGAAGGTCAAATGGTATTTTGACGGCGTGCTTGTCAGGTGGGTGGAAAATACACACTGGCATCAACCGCTGACACTGAATTTTGACAGCGAAACCATGCCGGAATGGTTCGGCCTTCCGAAAGACAGCGACCTGCCCTCCACATACAGCATTGAATATGTGAGGGCCTGGAAAAAGGGCAGCCATAATAGAAAAGCGAATTAGACATTTATAGCGTCAAAACGATTTTAATAAATATGATATTTCCGCATAATTGACTACACTCTCAGACTGACCGGCAGGAAAATGTAGCTCATTGCACTATGAAGCAGCGGCGAGTAATCAGCACCCTTTACGCTTGTATTTTCTTTAGTAACCACGCCATATTCCGGCCAAGAGTGGCCATAGTCTGCAAGCCCTCTTCATCTTTTTTCGAATCACCCTTCTCAAGGCCGAAACCCATATTCCAGTAGGAAGAGCCGGGTATTACCATCTGACTGATTAAAAAGAAATGATTGATGGTGTCAAATGCGTGGATTGACCCGCCTCTGCGTACCGCAACGATTGCTGCTCCGGCCTTGCGTTTGAACATATCGCTGTTAGCTTTGGCAACCAGGCCGGCACGGTCTATCAGCGCCTTCAGTTCTGAGCTGACGTCGGCGAAGTACGTTGGCGATGCCAGTATGATTCCATCGGCCTGAAGCATCTTTTCGATACAGTCATTGACCACATCGTCTTTCACGCTGCATCTTTGGTCCTTATTTTCAAAGCATTTGTAGCAGGCAATGCAGCCTCGGATTTTTTGGCCGGAAAACTGTATCATTTCCGTTTCGATGTCTTGTTTTTCAAGCTCACTGAATACTTGCTTGATAAGGATTGCGGTATTGCCGTCCTTCCGGGCGCTGCCGTTAAAAGCTATGACCTTCATATTTACCTCTCAGTTCCTAAATTCAGCCAATTCTATATTTCAATGAATTATAGATTGTAATCCCGTATGGTAATTGTTGCAAGCACATTGGTTTTCTGGAAATGCAAAGATATGAGGAATGCCATTTTTTGCGGACGGAAAACAAGTTGGAAGAATTTGGAATGGACGTTGCTGCGGACGACAATGGAAATGTCTCCCATTACAAAAGATTATCCTTTGGCACCCTTCAGGATAATCCTGTTACCGTCGATCCAGTTGTCCCTGTACCATGTACAGGCTTCGAAACCATCGTTAAGTGATTCCATTTTCCCCTTTAGTGTCCTGCGGAAGTGTTCCAATGTGTCTTTATGTTTTGGGTCACCAACAAGGTTCTTCATCTGGTAAGGATCATTTTTGTTATCAAACAACAGTTCAGCTTTGTCGACTCGGTAGATAGCGTATGTGTATCGTTTATCTCTTAGAGCGCGCCACTCGTGACCATTTTCCCAGGCCGCACAGGCACCGGTGTTTTGCAGGAACGCGGCTTCGGGTTCAGGACCTTTTCTGTTCAACGCAAAATGGCTCAAGTCCATCCCTTCTACGTCTTTGGGGGTTTTCAGACCTATCAATGACAGAATCGTTGGCATGACATCCACAGTTGACAGGCAGGAATCGGAGACTGACCCGGCTGGGATTTTCTTAGGCCAGCGGATTAAAAACGGGATACGAGCAGCTTCTTCGTAGAAGATGTTCTTGGCCCTTCGGCCTTGTGCGCCAAACATTTCCCCATGGTCCGAAGTAAATACAACGATAGTATTCCCGGCTAAACCGCCTCTTTCCAATGTATTCATCAGCCGGCCGATGTTGAAGTCAAGATTGGCCGTCATCGCATAGTAATGGCGACGCCAGCTCTCCAGTTCCTTGCGCTGCTCCGGATTGAGTCGACCCCAGCCGTCTGCGTACGGGTCGTTTTGGTCCTTGTAATTAGGTGGATTTGGAAACTCAATTTCTCTGAACATTCCGGCGTACTTTTTGGGTACATTGTCCGCCGACCAGGGATCATGGGGGGTGCCGTAAGACAGGAATGCCGCGAAGGATTTGTTCGATTTGGATCCCTTACGAATAACATCAATCATCATCCCGGTTTGTGCATCGGGCTCATAAACGTTTTTACCGTAAAAAATCTTCTCCGGCGTATCGGTATGATAGTAGGCATTGTAGTAGTCGTGGTGGAAATTGTAAGCAGCCCAGTAATCGTCAAAACCCAGCCGGCGGGGTCCCGGTGGTACGA
>JAOUFU010000054.1 GCA_029858035.1 Phycisphaerae bacterium | reverse complement strand
GGGTCGTAGTGATTACCCAATTGATTTGCATACAAGTGCCACTTACCTATATAAGCCGTCTGATAGCCGCTGCCGGTCAACACGTGGCCAAAGCATTTGTGATCTGTTCGCATTCTAAGCTCGTTTATGACCATACCGGTCGTGGTTGTGTATTTGCCGGTCAGCAGAGAGGCCCGAAAGGCGGCGCAGACAGGCGTGTTGGAAACCGCATTGCAGAAGTTGATGCCTTGTGATGCTAATTTATCGATATTTGGTGTCCTGGTCTTTTTGTCGCCTGCGTACCCGCACCGCGTATAGCCCAGTTGATCGGCAAAGATAAATAGAAGATTCGGTCGCCGATGGTTTTTTGAGCCGGACTCTTGAGAAAGACTGATACCATCTCGCAGGGCCAGGCCGGCAGCTCCCAGCCCCAGGGCTTTTACAAAATCACGGCGGGTAAATATGGTTAAACTCATTTTCCTGTTAATCTTTTCATTTCTCGATGGCTGCAGGGGCGCCGAATATACTCTTGAGGCGCTTGATATCGAACTTCGGCTTGCGGTCGTATGTATAGACTCCGTTTACATCTTGTTCAACATCTGTCAATTGGGTGTATGCGACAAATACACTCTTGAAAGAAAGATGCGTATCTGATGTCATGTTTACATCCTCCTTTCGATGACGATTTAAATCTTCATTTGTGTCTGCGCTCACCTTAATACCCTAAAATGTTTGTAGCAGCGGCGGTTACTCATTGACACTATTTAGATTCAAGGTCTGTGTCAGGTCACTGATTTTGGTTTGAGTAAGCATGTTTTCGGCGGTTGCTTGTGCCTCATCGAGATCAATGCCTGAAATGGCCTTTTGTATACGTAGTAGATAGTGCGGATCCATACTTAAAATCCGCACACCTATCCCAAGCAGGAAAGGAAGATATTGTTCCTGGTGCGCCATATCTCCGCAAATCGAGATTTCCCTGCCGCTTTGATTGGCCGAATGGACCACCTTTTTCATTGCACGCAATACCGAGGGGTGATGGGGCAAATAAGAGCCGGCAACATTTTCGTTGGTCCTGTCGACTCCCAGCATGAACTGTATAAAATCATTGGTACCTATCGAAAAAAACTCGGCCTCCCTCGCGAAATCGTCGATCAAGTCCACTACGCACGGCAGCTCGACCATGATTCCAAGTTTCGGTTCCCGGTTGTGCTCCACGTTCTGTTTGCCAAGTTTCTTCAGGCATTCAAATACAACTTCTCGGGCCTGACAGAATTCATCTATGGATGAAATCATTGGAAACATAATCCGTAAATCCGTCCCGGCCCCTGCACGCAATATGGCTCGAATCTGCTTGGCGAAAACAGGTTTGTTCTGAAGCGAAAAACGTATCGACCTCAGACCCAGAGCTGGATTTTGTTCCCTGATGTCGTGGTAATAGGATAAGGTTTTATCACCTCCCATGTCGAGAGTTCGAAAAGTAACGGGCTTGCCTCTCATTAATTCAACAAGCTTGCTGTAAATCATAAATTGTTCCGCCTCGTTCGGAAGATTTTTTCTAATCATAAACGGAAATTCCGTCCGGTACAGACCCACACCCTCACACTGCAGTTCGCAGGCAACCTTCAGGTCGGCCAACAGGTTGATGTTGGCGAATAGATGTACTCTTGTGCCGTCGCGCGTGGTCGTGACCGGCTTTATCGAATGTCCCTGTTCGGCCAATGTTAGCCTGGCTTTTTGCTGGGATTCAAACCGCTCCAGGACTTCTTCAGAAGGGTCTACATACGCATTACCTGCTTCGGCATCGACCAAAATGGGAGTGTTGCCCGGAAGATCAAGAAGCTCATAAGTATCACTGACAATCATAGGGATACGCAGTGATCTGGCAAGTATAGAAAGATGTGACGTAACGGTGCCCCCTACCAGAACGATTCCACTGGCCTCCTCCGAAGAGAGTATAAGCAGGTCGGACGGCAAAAGCTCTCTGGTTATAATAATCCGTCCCCTGAATTTGTCCGGTTCCTCGGCCTCGCTGAGAAGGTTGCTCATCAGTCTTACAACCAGGTCTTCAATGTCCTGGGTCTTTTCCTGCATGTATGAATTGCCGCTTGTTGCAAAGCCCTCCATGTACTGCGTTCCGACCTGCTTGATTGCCAGTGGTGGATTAACTCCGCTTTCTATCAGCTTGACAATATCTCCGACAAAGTGCTTGTCCTTAAGTATCACCAAGTGTGCCGCAAAAATCAGCGAAGCTGCATCTGAAAGCTTCTGACCTACCTGTTCCTGCAGTTCTTCAAGTTGAGCCGCTGTCTTGGCAATTGCCCCATGAAAATCATCAAGCGAATATGTATAATCAAAATCTCTGTGCAAAAGCATGGCAAGATTTTTCTTCTTGTTGGTAACTGTGGCAGGGCCATAGGCAAAACCGCCCGAGGCAGCTTTACCCCTTATAAATTTAAGTTTCTCCGATAATGCTGTCTTGACCTTTGTCTCTTCCCCGTGCGGTTCATGTATCGCCATAAGGAAGCGGGCATTCTCAATGATATTGGCGAGCTGCGACGCCGCAGCCTCCAAAGCAGTAATATCGGAGTCATCGAAGTAATTGCCCTTTTTGCGCTGAAGCACTAATACGCCGATCTTCCCAATCCCTCGTACTATCGGCACGGCAAGAAAACATTCATACCGTTCCTCAAATATGCCCGGAAAAAATTTGAAGTTTGGATTACGGGTGGCATCCTTCTCACATACGGGTCTCAGCTCTTGAAGCGCAAGGCCCGTAAGACCCTGGCCCAGCTTGAGCCTTATCTTTCCAACAAAGTCCGGATTCAGGCCCCTTGTCGCCCTCAGGACCAGTTCGCGACTTTCATTATTGTAGAGATAAATCGAACAAACATCCGACCGCGTATGCGACGCTACCATTGCAACGGTTTTGTCTAAGAGGCTCTGAATGTTGGCGCTTTCTCTGAAAAGATCATTAAGCTGATTTATATCATATAAGAGCCGTTCATTATCCATCAGTTTACCCGGGATTTTCACATTAACCTATGCCCAGACACCTTATCGGGCCTTCAGATCATTATCATATCCGAACCGGCCGCTGATTTCTATCTTTGTTTATACGCATTTGCCGTATCAAATCTTGATACGTTGCGAGTTTTATTTTGTTTATTGGAATCAGGAATAGCTTGACCGTGACAAATAAGCCCTTACAATGATGTTATCCGGGCCGAGCCTGTTTATAACCGCTCGAAAAACAAAGTTGCCCGGTTATGATTGAAAGAGGAAATAAATTATATGCCCACGCAGCCAGACACGGATGAGCAGCCCGGGATGGAGCCGGCGATTCGCACTGAACATTTGACGAAGATCTATGGTCAGCGGCTGATTGCGGTCAATGACATGAATCTGCAAGTGCCGCAAGGTTCGGTCTTCGGACTACTGGGTCCTAACGGTGCCGGAAAGACAACGACACTGCGTCTTCTGCTGGGATTGCAGCGCCCGACAGCCGGGCGGGCGGAGGTTTTCGGCAAGTCGTGCGGACCCAACGCGGTTGCTGTCCGTTCTCAGATTGGCTATCTGCCCACAAATCCGAAGTTGCCCGGCAACTTACGGCCCATCGAATACCTGGACCTCCTCGGCAAGTTATCTCGGCTGCCGCGACAGGTCCGCAAGCCGCGAATATCCGCG
The DNA here is from genome assembly GCA_029858035.1 of Phycisphaerae bacterium. GTDB lineage: Bacteria > Planctomycetota > Phycisphaerae > Sedimentisphaerales > Anaerobacaceae > CS2-K091. Next base: position 11,159 of record JAOUFU010000054.1, on the reverse strand, counting down.
TTACTTCGCGCTGTGGGATTGCTTACGGCCACTGAACAGCGGATCCAGACCTTCTCTACCGGGATGTGCACTCGGCTGGGATTGGCCGCTTCGCTTGTCGGTGATCCTCCTCTGCTGCTCTGGGACGAGCCCACAGCCGGTTTAGACCCTACGGCCCGGCGATTCACGCTCGACCTCATCCGTGAACTGGGAAAGACCAAGACTGTTGTTGTTGCCACGCATATTCTCAGTGACATCGATCAGATCTGTGACCACCTGGGTGTTATGCACGAAGGACGTATGATTTTCACCGGTTCCATGCAGGATATGAAAAAGCGTCTTCGCCGCGACGGCTTTAGTCTGGAGTTGGAGGGTGAGACCGACAACATCAGACTTCTGGCTCAAGAGGTTGACAATCTGGAGGGCATCGAAGCACACCTTGGTGCCGGCCAGACATTGCTCGTGAGGATTGCAAATGATCGCGGCCGCTCCCGTGCATTGGCTGAGGTTTTCAAGCTTGTCGACGCAAGCAAACTCTCGCTGCAGGCGGTCCATTCCGCTCAGAATGCGACCGAGAACGCTTATCTCCAATTGCTCCAGGAAGAGGAAGCCCATGGATTCCACCGATAAAACCTCCAGGCTCAGCACGCGTATGATGCCATATCTGGCAATTCTCCAGCATGACCTGAGGGCCTTGCGGGCAAGTCGGCTGGTCCGGCTTTGGTTGGCAGCCACGGCGGTTTTGACTTTGATGCTGGCCCTGGCGAACTGGTCTAATTTTCAAAACGCACCGTTGATCGCATCACTTTTGTTTCCGTATCTGGTATTTCCCTGGTTTTTTGTAGTAGTGGTGCTCGGCGTCAGCCCCGTATCGGGCTCGCGGGCCGAAGCGCTGGCCGACGGAATCTTGAGCCGCCCGGTTGGCCGCTGCGAATACCTGCTGGCCACCTGGTCGGCCAGAGTCGTGCTTGTGTGGGGTGTCTATCTTCTCGTGTTAGTCCCGGTCATTGCACTGGTCACCTTGGCCAAACGGCCCGTACCCGAAGATACGGTAACCATCTATGGAGTCGCCACCGCCCTGTTCGTTGTGGGGCTCGTACTTACTTTCCTCGTGTCGCTGGGATTTCTCATGGGAACGCTCCTGCGAAAGCCACTTTTGGCCGTAGTGGTGCTCATCTTCGTGTGGTACCCAATCAGCCTTATTCTCAGCGTCTTTTCGCTGGAGGAGTTCTCACCTATCAGCTTGAACCAGGCACTATGCACACAGCTTCGCCAGCCATGGCGCCAAGTCGAAGGGGACTCGAAGGTCAATATCAATAAGGGGGATAAGGATGCGGTCCCGAGTCAGTTTTCTCAGATTCTCAGTGTTCTTTCCGGCGCCAAACCAAAGCCAAAGGCCGCCAAACCCGAATTCTTCGAGGCCGAAAAATTCGACGATTTTTCATTGCTACGTGTGACTTTGGGATACGGGCTGCCGACCCTGATGGCGGTTGTCCTGGCGACTCTGAGCTTCTATTGGCGCGATTTGTGATATATTGCCGAAACGAAAAGCATATCGTTCCTGCCACCCGAACGGTGACCTTTGAGGCCGTATAAGCGCATAAGAATCCGAGAGGACAGTTAGTTGTGAACTAATTGACATGTTCTCATTTTCCATTTAATATATTATCTTTGATAAAAGTGCTTTTCCTATGGTTTTTTCATTAATAAGGAGGATGTGCCATTATGAGGTCAACAATTCGCAGCCTCACATGCTTAATAATATTGACTACCGTCCTGAATCTCGAAGATCATCTGGTTGCTGCGCGTGCAGGCGTTGTGTCCTCTTCGGACGAGCCGGCAGTTATAGGAAGAATAGCGACTGTTAGGCCGTTAGCAAGTACGCTGGTATGGGACACAGTGTCACCTTTTGTAAATGCGGTGGACATCCAAGATAGAACTAACTGGAAAGTTGTTCCTGCTGACCTTCTTACCCTTGAACTCGACCCATCGGCGGCATCTTCGGACCCGGGTTACTACGGAAGAGAATATGAATTCAAAGGAGATGCGGTAGTAGAGAATGAACACTTAACAGCCGTGTTCTGGTCGGCAAAAGCGAAGGTAGTCATCTACTCGAAAGCAGAATCGAACGAGAAGAGAATGGAATTCGTTCCTCTTCAGCTAAAAGGAAAGTCGGCGAGCATCACTTCCTGCAGCATATTGCAGAATACGGGTGACGAGGCGGCTTTGGAAGTTACTTTTTCTGCTAAGGAAAAATCAGATAATTGCTCTGCCATCTTCTCATTCGACAAAAAGCAGATTGTCGAAATTAAACCTGCTGAGAATATGAAAGGGATAAGTCTTCTCAGTCCAATCGAATATGGTATCGTTCCCAGTTTCATCGGTGATGATCTCATATTTAATCCGGGAGAATATCCTTCGATGACTACACTTCACATCCCTTCGGATAATATTTTCCTGGGATTACTCAAGGGCCAAAACAATATGCTGGTTATCACCTGGCCCGGCCGAAAGCAGCTAATGAGGCTTGTCCTAAATAACAAAGAACAAGAGCCCCGTCTCATCGAATCTATTGACTTTGACAATGACGGCGAGAGCATTTATCTTGCCCTGCTGGGCGCGCCGGGTATCTGGCATAAGGAAGAGTTAAAGCCTTCTTATCTGGAAAAGGATGTAGCTGTCAACTGGGAAAGGCCCTTCCCTGCAAAATGGAAGACACAATTACTTGAAGCCGGGGTGAAAACCACTTATAAATTCAGAGAATCTAAAGACAAGATCTGGCGGGCTATAACAGGTAACTATACCTATCCCGTCTGGTTTGAAGGAGAGAATACTTTCTATAGTCTTGGTAAAAAAATACCACCCAGGGGAGAATCCATCATCTATTTTCTGGAGGGAAAAGGTACTCCCGTCTCGGTTTCCACTCCTGTTGATATTATGAAGGAAACCTTGGGCAGGCAGGCGTGTGATACCATACTTGACCTTGAAGGTCGAAAGCTGCGCAGCCATCATAGAAGAGCAGGCCAGGGCATTCATCGTGCCGCCACGTGTGGAGTTACTGCGGCAATAGAAGTAGTTTTTAAGGCGGGTCAGGAAGTCCAGAAGAAAGAGTATGTCGTCGAAGCGGTGGATGATATGGTCTACTTTGTCACCCGGCATGTCGAGAGAATCGGCGAATATCAGGATTTTGCCCGTGACATGATGAGCTTTCTCAATCTGCAAAGTAAATCCAATCCTGACTTAAAACCATTCCTCGATAGTATGGAAACAATAACACAACAGATACCCCGGGAATATGACAGGCAGAAAGAGAATATAAAAACCCTAAAATATGCCGCCGAGCTGGCCCGCGAGACCAAAGCTCTTACTCAAAAGCAAGATACGAAAAATCTGCCGGCCTATTTGGCCCTCGGCGAAAAGTGGAGGGCAATGGGAGGCGCTCAGGACGAGCTGATCGGAAGGTTTCATAGCGTAACCAGGAAACTATTCCAGGAGGCAGGCTATAGCTGCATAAATCAACCGAAAGCAGTCGATATAGCAGAACAGATCAGAGCACGCTGCAGGAAGTGCCTTAGAAATCCTGACGGCTATGAAATATGGGCGGATTATTGATCATGTAATGTCGAGTCGAAGTTTGCAAATCGGAAACCGGGAATTATGAAACATTATTTTATAGCTGCATTTCTCTTATCTGGGATTTTAGTGCTGCTTCAAGGCTGTAATCGCAAAGCTCCAAACGATGCTCCAAATGATACCCCAGACGAAAAAAAGGCTGAATCCGGCGTAGAGATGGTTCTGCTTCCGGGCGGCCGCTTTATAATGGGAGATGAGAATGAGATAGATGCAAAACCCCATCAGGTTGTCGTAAGATCATTCTACATAGACAAGCACCTGGTGACTCAAGAGGAATATCAAAGAGTGATGGGAAAAAATCCTTCCCGTTGGAAGGCGGGCACGAATCCTGTGGAGCAGGTGCGCTGGTCCGATGCTGTAAGATACTGTAATGCACGTTCTCGCCTGGAAGGCCTTCAACCTTGCTACGATTTACAAAAATGGGAATGTAATTTTAATGCAAATGGATACAGACTGCCCACGGAAGCAGAATGGGAATATGCCTGTCGGGCGGGAACCAAAACAACATTCTTCTTTGGCAATAGTCCCTCAAAATTGGGAAGCTATGCCTGGTTTGACGAAAACTCCGGCGGGAAACCTCAGCCCGTAGGTCAAAAGCGCCCCAATCCCTGGGGATTGTACGATATGTACGGTAACGTCTGGGAATGGTGCAACGACTTTTACAAAGTAGACTATTATCAACAGAGTCCTGAAGAAAACCCCAAGGGTCCCAAGACCGGCGAAACAAAGGTGGTACGCGGCGGCGCATGGAAATTCAGCAACGAGAGCTGTCGCTCAGGCTATCGTTATAATGAAAATCCCGGCTATGTTGACGCCTGCTTTGGATATGATATCTACGGCTTTCGCTGCGTTAGAAATGTCCCGCCGGACAGAAAAATATGATTTGCATTCCGTAGTCAAATTTTCCACTTTTTCAGTGTTCTTGTTACCGCAATGAAAAACATGCCGTTTTTGCCCCCCCGACTGTAACCTTTAAGGCCTCATAAGCGTATAAGAGCGTGAAAAGACAGTTTTCAGCAAACTATCATAGGATTTGTTACCTAAATCCCGGCAGCAAATAATGTTTTGTCTCTTACTCTTTACCTTCCATTTGAACTGATGGCAGGCAAAGTAGCGGTCTTGGAAAATCATAATTGTTCGAGACTGTAGCAGATTTATAGAGTATAATCGTTCTCACTTATTTACATTTAACTGATTGTTAGACACAAATGATTGTTTCAACAATCCCTGGAGGTATGTCATGTCTAAGAGACTCGGACTTATAGTGGCCCTGACGTTGGTTGTATTTGCTGCACAAAACACTATGGCGGCGCAAAGCTTGCCCCCGGCCAACCAGTGGATTCCGCAAAATGCCGTGATTTCGCTTGAGTTGACACGGCCCAAAGCGCTGCTCGAACTGTTGTCGGGTGAAAAGGCAACCGCAGCAATCACTGCCCTGCCGCTCTACCAGAAGCAGGCATCGACACCTAAGTTCAAAGAGTTCCTCAATCTTATCAATTTCATGGAGATTACACTGGGCACAGATTGGCGGACAGGCCTGGCGAAGCTGACCGGCGGAGGCATCACGTTTGCCGTATGTCCCGAGGACACGGTTTTGATGATCATCGACGCCGAAGATGAGGACATGCTTCAGAAGTTTCACGAGATACTGCTCAACATGGCCCGGTCCGAGGCTGAGAAACAAGAGCAGCCGAACCGGGTGGAGTCCACGCAGTACGAGGATGTCACGGCGTGGACGTTCAACGGCAAGGAAGCACATGCGATCATAGGCAAACGTCTGGTCTTTGCCAACCGTCCCGAAGGGCTCAAAGCCGTTCTGCAACTCCGAGCCAGGGCCGCGAGCGAAAACCTGACATCGAAAGCCGCCTACCAGGCGGCAAGGCGGGCGGCGGGCCCCGATTCGGTGGCCACAGTCTTTGCCGATTTGTTGATTTTGAAAAACATCCCGGATATTGCCGCACTTCTGGAACAGTCGAGCGGCAATCCGTTGGCGGCACTGACCCTCGCAGGAATTGTCGAAGCGGTGAGGGATTCAAGCTGGCTGGCGTTGGGACTGGACTGCGGGGAGAGCAAACTGATTTTCCGGGCATCAGTGGATGGCAAAACGACAGCTTCGACAAGTCCCGTCGCCTTTGCCATACCAAACAAATCCGGTGAGGGTATTCTGCCAAACCTGTCGGTACCCCGTCGCATTGCTGCTTTAAGTCTGTATCGTGACCTGCATAGCTTCTATGCAGCAAAGGATGACCTCTTTCCCGAACGTACGTCCGGATTGATCTTTTTCGAGAACATGATGGGTATTTTCTTTAGCGGCCGTGACCTGACCAACGAGGTCCTGATAGAGACCAAACCTGAAATCCGCCTTGTCGTGGCCGAACAGGAGTATGACCCTGCAATCGGCACTCCCCAGGTCAAGTTCCCCGCCTTTGCCTTAATCTTTCGGCTTCGTCACCCGGAGCAGTTCAATGAAGTAGCTGAGGAGGCGTGGCAGAAGGCCGTAGGCCTGATCAACTTCACCCGCGGCCAGCAGGCGATGCCGGGATTAATCATCGACCGTCCCTTCCAGGGAAAAACTAAGTATACAGTGGCCTACTTCTCGACCTCCGGGATCGAAGACAAGACTAATCTGGATCCGCGATTCAATGTCCGTCCGGCCCTGGCAATGCCGGGCGAATACCTGGTCCTAAGCTCCACCGATGGTTTGGCCCAGGATCTGATAGATGCCCTGCACCAGGAGACCGAACAAACTCCCAAACCATTGGCCGGAACCCACAGTCTTGTTGAACTCGAAGGAGGCCGGCTGTCCTCGATACTTGAAGCCAACCGCAAGACGTTGATCCAGGGGAACATGGTCGATAAAGGCAGCACACAGGAACAGGCCGAAGCTAATATCGATTTGTTCATCAGCCTGGCGAAGTTTTTGGACCGCGCCAAGTTAAGCGTCGGCGTACAAGAAGGCTTGACTCGGGCGCAACTGGAAATAAAGCTGAATTTACAATAACAGTGGATTTACGCTAACGCTAAACCACGGTATGTGGTACGTTGGTTGGAAATACCAAAAAGGAATCTCACATGGTTTTGCAGATTGACAAACCGCCGGCCCACGACCAGTCAAAGCAGATTCACCCGGCAGTTACTGAAAAGCTGACCGATCCCGCCTGGGCCTGGGCTGCATACCAGCCGGACGCTCAGCGGCCGTGGACTCTTGCTCAAGCCGGGCACTTGTACCAGCGTGCGGCTTTCGGGGCCAACTGGGACCAATTACAGCAGGCTCTCTCTGACGGGCCGCAGCGAACCCTCGACAAGCTGCTGCGGCCGCAAGCCGACATAGCAGCGTTTAACCGCACATACGACGAGTATGATACTGGTTCGGCCGACAGCCTGCGGGCGTGGTGGCTGAGAAGGATGATTCTAACCCCGCATCCTTTGCTGGAGAAGATGACGTTGTTCTGGCACAGCCATTTTGCCACTAATAGTGCTAATGTCAAAAACGCCCGGTTGATGCAACAACAAGTTCAATTTCTGCGAAGTCACGCCCTGAACTCGTATCGGGCCATGCTGAAAGGCATTTCGCGTGACCCGGCAATGCTAATCTGGCTCGGGGCTGAGGCCAATCGCAAAGCGCGCCCGAATGAAAACTTCGCCCGACCGCTCATGGAAACTTTTACTCTGGGCCCCGGTAACTTCACGGAAAAGGATGTTCAGGAAGCTGCCAGGTCCTTTACCGGCTGGTTTGTGCTGAGAAGTCAGCTCCGCTATATACCTCGCGAACACGATGGCAATCTCAAGCAGATACTCGGTCAAAAAGGTAACTTCACAGGCGACGATGTCATTCGGATAGTCCTCGAACAGCGTGCCACTGCGCAGACGCTGGTGCACAAGCTGTACCGCTGGCTGATTTGCGAGACCGAAGGACCCGACGCGGAACTTATTGCCCCGCTGGCTAAATCATTCGCAAAAGACTACGATATACTAAAACTCGCCGAGAAGATGCTCCGGTCCAACCTGTTCTTCTCCCCGGTGGCATATCACCGGCGGATTAAATCCCCGGTCGAGTTTGCCTTGGGTATCGTGAAACCTCTGGAAGGAGTAATCTCCACAACGCAGCTTGCGCAGGACCTGGCCGACCTCGGTCAGAATCTATACTATCCGCCCACGGTGAAAGGCTGGACCGGCGGACGGCACTGGATAAATAGCGCTACAATGGTTCGACGCCATAATCTGGCCCTGGCATTACTGAAAGGCTCGGGGCCCTATGGCGACAAACTCAATCCCTGGACCGTTGCCAAAAAGCACGGGTGTTCGACACCTGAATCCACACCCCGTTTTCTGATTGACCTGTTCCTGCAGGGTGACATCGAGCCCGATGTTCGTGACGCCTTGCCGAAAATAGCAAAAGCATCTGCCGGCGCAGACGGTGGTGATTTGGCGGAACCGGTACGCCGTTTTGCACATGCGATAGTCACATTACCTGAGTTTCAATTGGCTTAGATTTGGGAGAAAACACTATGTCCCATACAAGACGCGATTTTTTGAAGGCCGCTTTGGGGGCCTCGACGCTGCTGTCGTTCGCCTCGGCCGCACCGAACTTCCTGACTCGTTCAGTAATGGCCGCCTCGTCTCGGCGCAAAGAACGCGACACAGTGCTCGTGGTCGTTCAGCTCACCGGCGGAAACGACGGTCTGAATACCGTGGTCCCATACGACGATGATGAGTACGGCCGAAATCGCTCTACCCTGCGTCTGCCGACCAAAGACCTGCACAAAATCGGCTCGGCTATGGGCTTCCATCCACGGATGGGAGCGTTCGCGCGGTTATACAAGGATGGTTTCCTAAGCATAGTTCAGGGCGTGGGCAATCCGAATCCGGACCGCTCTCATGAGGGTGCAATGCGGATATGGCATACAGCCGATCCCGTCCGGCTAAATCGCCAAACCGGCTGGCTGGGCCGGGCTGCCGACAGCGTATGGAATCCAAACACAACAAACGCACCTGCCGTATTTGTTGGCCCAATCGCCCAGCCGTTTGCCTTGAATGCCGAGAACGTAGTGGTTCCTTCCATCCGTTCACTTGGCGACCTCACGGCCGGCCAAATACCCGGCTATCCAAACGACCAATCTCAAAGCAAACACACAAGCGAACTTCCCCGTTCAGATAAAGGAAACTCACTATTAGATTTCTTACAGCACTGCACGCTGAACACCTACACTAACAGCCGGCGAATCGAAGAGGTTGCCAAAACGACAGCTAACACGGCCGAATACCCATCGTTCCAGCTTGCAGCCACCTTCCGTACGGTCGCCCAGCTTATCCGGGCCGATGTCGGCATCCGGATTTTCTTCGTGGAATTCGGTGGTGGCGGTATAGGTGGCTTTGATAACCACGCCAATCAACTGGGCAACCATTGCGCCTTGTTGCACCAGTTGTCCGAATCGGTTGCGGCCTTTGTCCACGACCTAAGGCGTGACAAGCTGCTGGATCGGGTCCTGCTCATGACGTTCTCGGAGTTCGGCCGAACCCTTAAGGAAAATGGCCGGCGAGGCACCGGGCACGGCTCCGCAGCCCCTGTGTTCTTGGCAGGAGGCAGGCTAAAAGGAGGCCTCATAGGCCCGCGCCCAAGCCTCACTGATCTGGACAACGGGGCCCCGAAATTCCACACCGACTTCCGACGTGTCTACGCCACCGTCTTGGACAGATGGCTCGGCTTTGAAAGCCGGATTGTACTCGACAAACAGTTCCAACCGCTCGATGTCCTCAATGTCTAACTTGTCCCGGGCTTCGTCTTACTATAAGCGGATGCTTGGGTATGTCCCATACTGGTTCCGGATGAAAATTTGACAGGGTCCAATCGGTGCCGGACAAGATTTGTTCTGTACCTAAACGGACACACTCAATAACATGTGTTCAATGATGAAATCTCTGGCAGTCAACTGTTGTGTCGGTATACTGCTGTTTGTTCTTCCTGCTCTGGTTGTGGCAAATCAGCAAGCCGATGGCTTCAAGGACATTCCCTATAGTGTAGCCACATGGCCTGCGGCGGGACTGGGTAATCATCGCGCCTGCATTTACGTAACTGAAGAAGCCAAAGCCGTGCGCGTCCACATTCCGTGGCGCCGCCGCGATGCTTCGCCAGAGAAAAAGGCAATCGTGGTGATTGACGCGACAACCGGCAAACAAATCACAAATGTATTATCGGTTCAGATTCATCGCGAATTCGGTGAGTTAGTGTTTCAGCCCGCCACTGCCCCGGGCGAGTATTTTGTCTATTACATGCCTTGTAATATTGTGGGGAACTGGTGGCATCCTTCCACTCAGTACCTGCCCGCCGTCAATACTGCGGATCCGGAATGGACAAGGCGCTGTGGACTGAAGTCGGAGGACCTGGAACGGGGCGGATGGCGTTCGCTGCCGCGAGGCCAAGTTCGCCAAATTCAGGCATGCACGGAATTTGATCGTATGGACCCCATGGAGGTCGTAGCCACAGCTCAGGAAACAGAAGAGCTGTGCATGCGGCACTCGGAAAAGGATTTTCTTCTCTTCCCTGAAGAGCGCCGGTTTCCCATCCGCATGAAGGACGAGTTGCCTCTTCGATGGATCAGGCAAGGGCCTGCTAATGTTTTTCATGAACGCCCCTGCCGCGGTGAATTCTTCACGTTTCAGATTGGTGTCTACGCACACCGGCAGCCCCTAAAAGAGATTGACATAACTTACACCGATCTTGTACGGGCCAGGGGCGGCCGGGCCATTCCTGCCTCTGCTCTCCGCTGCTTCAACCTTGGTGGTACGGACTGGCTTGGTCAAAGTTTCAAAAGAAAAGTCAATGTTGAGAGGAGCAGGCTGCAGGCCCTTTGGTTCGGCCTGCTAATTCCTGAAGATGCAGCTCCGGGTGTATACGAAGGCCTGATTACCTTGTGGGCCGGGAACGCCCCACCACAAACTGTGAAGCTGGTCTTGGATGTTTCCGAGAAATCGCTTGCCGATGCAGGTGATAGTGATCTATGGCGTCATGCACGGCTGCGCTGGCTGGACTCAACAATAGCTGTGGATGATGAAGTTTTTGCCCCTTACACACCTGTTGAGGTAAACGAAGATGCCGTTAGTATTCTGGGACGCAGGATACGTTTCAATAAAAGCGGTCTTCTGGAAAATATCGAAAGCACTTTCAGTCCGGCGGTTGACAGCGTCGGGAACCCGCCGTTACAAATCCTGGCGCAACCGATGAGATTCATAGTAGAAACAGAGACCGGCACGGTTGCATGGTCCGGGGGTAAGGCCCAAATCACACAGCAGACCTCTGGTAGCGCCGCCTGGCAATCGCTCTCCTCTGGAGGAGATTTCACCCTGCAATGCCGTGCTAAAATAGAGTGCGACGGCTACATAAATTACCGGCTTAAGCTTAAGGCCGACCGCCCTGCCAAAGTAAAAGACATCCGTCTGGAAATCCCTATCAGGCGGGACATCGCTGCTTACATGATGGGCATGGGCTGTAAGGGAGGCTATCGCCCCGAAAAGTGGCAGTGGAAATGGAATCCTGAGCGAGCCAACAA
>JAOUFU010000418.1 GCA_029858035.1 Phycisphaerae bacterium | reverse complement strand
CATTCTTCACGTGACCGTCGCTGTTTTTGCTGCTGAACCGGCCGGCCAAAATCATCCGTTTTCAGTTCAAGATATGTTGGCGATGGACCGTATCTCGGATCCACAAATCTCACCGGACGGCGGGTGGATTGTTTTTGTACTCAGGAAAACAGACCTTGAAGCCAACCGCGGCAGGACCGACCTTTGGCTCATCGGCGTCGACGGGAACGGGCTTCGTCGTTTGACGTCTCATCCGGAAAACGACTTTAATCCGCGTTGGGCGCCGGATGGCAGGCTCATTTGGTTTATATCAACACGCTCGGAATCCTCACAGGTTTGGCGCATTCGCGTTGACGGTGGAGAGGCCGAGCAGGTTACGAATGGGCCCCTTGACGTTGCAAATCTTCTCGTCTCACCTGATGGCCGCCACATTGCTTTTACTATGGAAGTCTTCCCCGACTGCACCACGGTGGAATGCACAAAGGAAAGGCTCGGCGATGTCGAGGCAAAAAAAGCAACCGGCCGTATTTATGACCGAATTTTTGTCCGGCACTGGGACACATGGAAAGATGGCAGACGCTCACATCTGTTTGTCATGCCCTCGGACGCAGGCAAATCTGTGGACCTGATGCCGGGCATGGATGCCGATACTCCCTCCAAACCATTTGGCGGCCCCGAAGAAATTACTTTCACGCCGGATGGTAAGGCCATTATCTTTTCCGCCCGCGATGTAGGCCGTCAGGAGCCGTGGTCGACGGACTTCGACCTCTACCAGGTGCCAATTGACGGTTCGTCCCCGCCGAAATGCTTGACTGAGAACAACAAAGCCTGGGACAGCCTCCCAGTTTTCTCACCAGACGGTAAGATCCTCGCTTATCTGGCAATGGAAAGACCCGGTTACGAATCCGACCGCTTTAGAGTTGTCCTGCTGTCCTGGCCCGGGGGTAAAAAGCGGATTTTGACGGAAAATTGGGACCGTAGCCCCTCCTCGCTCTGTTGGTCGGCAGACAGCAAAACAATTTATGTTGAAGCAGATAATACGGGCCAAAAATCACTGTTCGCCATCGATGTGAAAACGGCTGAGGTTCGGACTATCGCCAAAGACGGCAGTGTTGGTTCACCCGGCATTGCAGGCGACAGTATTATTTTCGGCCTCTGTTCACTGCGCAGCCCGCTGGAATTGTATTCGGTTAAACCTGATGGCGGTAATCTGCGTCAAATCACCAATATCAACTCAGAGAAAATCGCCGCCGCCCGGATGGGTGAATACGAGCAGTTCTCCTTCAGGGGATGGAGCGGCGAAACGGTCTATTGCTACATAGTCAAGCCCGTGGATTTTAATCCCCGTAAGAAGTACCCCGTGGCTTTTCTGATTCACGGAGGCCCTCAGGGCTCTTTCGGAAACACTTTCCACTACCGCTGGAACCCACAGGCCTATGCAGGGGCCGGCTATGCGGCCGTAATGGTCGATTTTCACGGCTCCACCGGTTACGGACAGGCCTTTACCGACTCTATCCGGGGCGACTGGGGAGGTAAGCCGCTCGAGGACCTCCAAAAAGGCCTGGCCGCTGCCCTGAAGCGATGTCCCTGGATGGACGGCGATAGAGTCGGTGCCCTGGGCGCTTCATTCGGTGGTTATATGGTTAACTGGATAGCAGGAAACTGGCCGGAACGTTTCCGCTGCCTGGTCAATCACGACGGGAGCCTCGATGAGCGGATGGCCTATTTTGACACTGAAGAACTCTGGTTCCCCGAGTGGGACCATCTCGGAACACCCTGGGATAATCCCGATAGTTATGAGAAGCATAATCCTGTCAACTACGTTAAGAACTGGAAGACCCCCATGCTGGTTATCCATGGAGCGTTGGATTTTAGGGTTGCCGATACACAGGGCTTGTCCACGTTTAACGCCCAGCAGCGTCTCGGCATCGAAAGCAGGCTGCTTTACTTCCCTGATGAAAATCACTGGGTGCTCAAGCCGCACAATTCCATTCTCTGGCACGAAACGGTGATTGGCTGGCTCGACAGATGGCTGAAAAAATGACGATTGATTATTGTTTATTAATATTTTAACATATTGGACTTAACTCGGTATCAAAGGTAATTCATTAATTATAAAGGTGTAATGATGGCTCACAAATTCGTTAGAGCGGTTTTCCCCGGATCCTTCGACCCGATTACAAACGGACATTTGGACGTTATCAACCGTGGCATAAAACTTTTTGACGAGCTTATCATTGCAGTCGGGCGAAGTCCGGTCAAGAACCAGCTCTTTACGCCACGGGAGCGGGTGGAGATGATAGCTGAGCTGGTAACCGATATCCCGGGAGTCTCCGTTGAGAGTTTCGATGGACTAACTGTTGAATATGCTGCTAAAAAAAAGGCGGATGTCATCCTGCGCGGCCTCAGAAGCCTTACTGACGTGCAGTATGAGTTTCAGCTTGCCATGACAAACCGCGCCGTGGCCGGCATAGAAACAATCTTTGTTATGACCAGCGAGCAGTATGGTTTCACCAGTTCGACTCTGATTCGAGAGGTTGCCACACTTGGCGGCGACCTTTCAAACCTGATTCCGGAAAGTGTCCGTAATCGGATACGGCAACGCCTGAAAAAAGTCGCTCTTGATTCATGAAAAGGGGCACGAATTGTCGGCGACAAGCCGCGAGTCACCAGATATGTTCACGGTTAGTGTTGAAACACACTTTTGGGCATCGCACCGATTGACCTTGCCGGACGGCTCGGAAGAGCCTGAGCACTCTCATAACTTCTCCGTTACCGCTGATGTCGGTGCAGAAAAGGCAGGCGATATGGGACTCGTTATGGACTTTCGCCGCCTAAAGGCCATGCTCGATAATATCGTGGCCGAGTTTGATAATGTGGCATTGGACAGTATCGATTATTTTGAGCAGAACAACCCGACTGCCGAAAACGTAGCAAAATACATATACCAAAAACTTCAACCCGAACTACCCAAAGACGTCAAACTTGAAGCTATAAGGGTTACTGAGGAACCGGGCTGTTCGGCAAAATTCGCCGGTCCAAAATAGGCGGACGAACGTAAAAAAATGAGTTTCAAAACCGGATAAATAGACCGCTCCTGCAAAATCGCCCTACAGAGGTTTCCTGATTTTGACGATATTTTCTCAGGCCTGCCGGGAACTTGCGGAGTCGGTGGAATTGTGGTATGATATATATGTCAGAAGTTTGCTCGATGCCCATGCTGGATATTCAACGAGCGTTGAGTATCCAGAATAGGGAATCGAGAATAGGGAATCGTGTATATGCAGTGTCAAATTTGTAGCAAAAATGATGCGACTATTCACCTGACTGAGATTGCTGATGGGATGCGCGCCGAAATGCATATTTGTGAGCATTGCGCGCAGGAGCAGGGTATAGCCGTCAAGAGTCAGATCCCTTTGAATGAGCTGCTCAGCAGTCTGCTTGCCGTCCAGCCGACGGACGAGGAGTTGTTCGGCCCTTCCGAGAAGGGGGCATCGACTTCGTGCCCGCACTGTGGATTTACGCTCGACCAATTCCGCAAGGAGGCGGTTTTGGGTTGTCCTTATGATTATGAGATTTTTGAGGAGCCACTTCGCCGACTGATAGAAAAAGCTCACAACGGAAAAACTACTCACTGTGGCAAAGTACCTTCGAAGGCCTCCACGGGCACGAAAAAGCAAATAAAGCTTATTACGCTCCGGCAGCAGCTCGAAGCGGCGGTGCAAAGCGAAGATTACGAAATGGCGGCAAAATTGCGAGACAAAATAAGGAAGTACGAGATAAGCAAACATGAAGCTGACCGATCTAAGTAGCGACATAAACGAATGGTTCAGCGGTTCCGGGCCATTGGCCGATATTGTTATATCCTCACGGATTCGCCTGGCAAGAAATCTGGACGGGTACAAATTCCTGAACCGATGCTCAACTGATGAAAAGTCTGAAATACTAAAAAAGCTCAGAGACGTCCTGATGTCCCTGGACCTCGGTGATAAAATCTTTTATATCAGTGTCGACAAGGCTCCTCCTCTCAACAGGCATTTCCTGATGGAAAGACACCTTATCAGCCGCCACCACGCCTTCGGAAAGGGACCGCGGGGAGTGGTTATCGCGCAGAAGGAATTTTTCACCGCCATGATTAACGAGGAGGACCATCTGCGAATACAGGTCCTAAAAGGCGGACTCCAGTTATCTAAATGTGCCGAGCAGATAAATCACATCGACGAT
>JAOUFU010000417.1 GCA_029858035.1 Phycisphaerae bacterium | reverse complement strand
AAGCAAGCGGTAAAGGATGTTGGGTTAAAATAAGCCCATTCGGTCAGTTAAGGCTCTATCATGAATTTTTGTCTTCAGGCTATCATTTCACTATAACAATGATATTTGAAGAGTGTGGATTATCATAAAGGTTCCACGCTTTTCATTTTTTTTGAGACCACAATATGTTAGGGCTAAGTATAAAATTTGACCGTTGAACGTTCTGCTATCGATCACCTGATTTGTACCATTTAAATATTTGCTTCGTACGATGATATCTGAAAAAGGAACAAATTGAAGATTGTAATGGAGACCACACGAATCGGACCTGTTTCAATATTTGGAATCACTCCAAAATATAGCTTTCGGGTAACCCTGCGATACCTGGAATAATAAACAGTTATAAAACCATTGAATTTGTATGATATTCGAAATGTATCGTCAAAATATCTGCCAAATTAGAAAATCTAAGGTTCGCAAGAGATCAAAGGTTTCGACAAGTCCGAAAATCGTAAGGCAATCTCAATGTTTCTGCAACTTATAGGAAAACTGACACAATAGAAAGCATCGCCTGACACTTCATCTGACAACGAAAGCCTTGCGGTACAATCCTTTTTATGATTATGTTTATTAGCGCGTAATGGAATAGTTCTTATCCGAGGATGCCGCAAAGACATTATCTTCATTCAGATAACATTAATACCAAGTATGCATATGGCCAATTATAGATCTCTGTTATATTTGATCATAGGACTTTTAACTGTCGCGGCGGTCGGATGTCATAAGACAGTCTACCTCATGCCGACACCTGCGATTATGGCCACGGGAGAGCTTAACCCCTTCAGCGTCAATCCCAATCTGGAGGAAAGCAATCGCGTTGATGTGCTCTTCGCGACGAACCGCACACCCATGGGAGACGATGATAGCAGAACCTATACCATCTTTCCGGGTAACGAACTGCGAGTGGGCGTTGCTCATTTCACCATCGGCGGAAAGGAAACTGACTGGAGACAGATCTTCAAGTTGTCGACCTCTGATGAAAATCGTGATCGACCAGCGTTGCATCTGGAAAATCTTCAAGAATTGGCGGTAATTCCCCTTGACGACGAAACTGCTCCGGTACCCAAGGAGATGGAGTCCCTTGCTGTTGCCGTCAATGATGTCCTTGCCGGCAGCGTTGACAAGGACATCATGGTTTATGTGCACGGTGCCAATTCCAGCATATATCGTGCAGCGGCACAGGCAGCCCAGTACCGTCATTTCACAGGCCGCAATTCCATGGTTCTCGCTTTCTTGTGGCCATCAGCCGAAAATTTACTCGCTTATGGCACGGATGTCCGTCATGCTCAAAAATCGGCTCCTGCCTTCATGCGCCTCATCACTTTACTGAACGAATACACCATTGCAGAAAATATAAATATCCTTGCCTACAGCGCAGGCTCCCAGATCGTAAGCCCTGGGTTGGCCATCCTGGGACGGGAGAAAAAAGGAGAAAGTCGCCGACAATTACGCTTGGGAGAGGTTTACTTTGCCGGGGCTGACATTGGTATTGACACCTTTGTGGAGCATCTTCAAACTTATCTTGACATCCCCCGCAACGTTACGCTCACCATCAATCTCAAAGACACGGTCTTGGCCATGGCAGAATGGCATCACGGTGTTTCCCGGGCCGGACGACCCAAACCCGAGGATCTTAGCCCTGAGGCCGCTCAATGGGGCCGAAACGCCAGTGTCGAGTCCGGGTTAGATATCATCGGTGTAGACGAAAAAACCGTTATCGGTTTGTCATCTGGGGCACATGACTTCTGGTATGCTCATCCGTGGATCAGTAGTGACGTTCTGGTCCAATTTATATTCCACGCTGATCCATTGAAGCGCGGACTGGTGGAAATTTACAATGAACATGGCCTGCGCTACTGGACGTTTCCTCCAGATTATCCGGATCGTATTATAGGAATAATCCTGGAGGCAAAAAAAGAAAAAGTAAAATTACGGTAGTCGTTTGCAGTTCGGTTACGGTTCCTGAGCCAGCCTGATGAAGACGCCGTTTCGAAGAATAAAAGTGTCTAATCGACTACTTTCGGATGTCATATGATAGTCTTATGGTAATAATGAAAGGCGAGAAAATCCGACATGCCTCGCATATGCAATACCAGATATCTGCAATCACCAACAGCTATCAAGTGCTTGAGTTTTTTGTGATACCGTATGAAGGTATCATCAAAATATATTTCAATTTAGATAGTTGCAGGTGTTGCAAGTTATCTCAGGTGTCTGTTAAATTTATAAGCTTTTATCGAAAGCAGAAATCGAATTAGGATCAAAATCAAATTCAGATTCAATCACACTCCCAATCAGTTATTTTGTCGTATGTCTGGATATTTTAAACAGTTGTAATTAAAATAAAATATTGACCTTTCATATCTTATTATATTATGAATCAACATTGACCCATCTGAATTTCTTGCCCCCACGGATTAAAAGCTGATTTCTCTCACGACTTGTTGCCTGGGTTAGAGCTCTTTTCTTTACGGCACTAACCAATTTCGTTGCCTCTAAACCATTAGGGAGGTGCTTCCATGACTACACAAGACTTCAAACGTAAACTCACCGCAATTCTCAGTGCTGATGTCAAGGGTTACAGCCGACTCATGGGCGAGGATGACGAGGCCACCGTCCGCACTATTACAGCATACCGGAAAGTTATTACTGAGGTTGTCCAGAAACACAGAGGCCGAGTGGTGGACTCTCCGGGGGATAACATACTGGCTGAATTTGCCAGTGTGATAGACGCAGTGAGTAGTGCGGTCGAGATCCAAGAAGAGCTTAGAGTCAGAAATTCTGAATTGCCTGAAGAACGCAAAATGGAGTTTCGTATTGGAGTCAACCTTGGAGATGTGATCCATGAAGAAGAACGGATATATGGCGATGGCGTCAACGTCGCTGCCAGAGTAGAGAGCCTTGCTGACCCTGGAGGGATTTGCGTCTCTGGTACCGTATTTGACCAGATCGAAAGCAAACTTCCCTTGGGGTATGAGTTCCTTGGGGAGCAGAGTGTAAAGAACATCTCAAAGCCGGTGCGAATCTATAAAGCTCTTATGGATCCCGAGGCAGTGGGCAAGGTTATCGGGGAGCAAAGGGCTGAGCCAAGGCGAGGGCAAAGAGTAGCTCTTGTTGTGGTGACCGCACTCCTTCTGATAGTGGGCGGTCTGCTGATTTGGCGTACTGTCTTCCCGCCAGTTCAAGTAGCCTCTGTGGAGAAGATGGCTTTTCCGTTGCCTGACAGACCTTCCATCGCAGTTTTGCCCTTTGACAACTTGAGTGGTGACCCTGAGCAGGAATATTTCAGCGACGGGCTCACTGAAGAAATTATTTCCTCACTTAGCAGGGTTCCAAAGCTTTTTGTAATTGCCCGAAACTCAACATTCACATACAAAGGCAAACCCGTAAAGGTTCAACAAGTGAGTGAGGAATTGGGGGTTCGGTATGTTTTAGAAGGAAGTGTTAGAAAGGGTGGAGACAAGATACGAATAACAGCCCAGTTAATCGACGCTATTACCGGGAATCATTTATGGGCGGAACAATATGACCGAGATCTAAAAGATATATTTGCCGTTCAAGACGAGATCACAAAAAACATTATCACGGCTATGCAGGTAAAGTTGACGAAGGGGGAGGAAGTAAAAGCTGCTTCGAAGGGTACAAAGAACCTTGAGGCCTATCTCAAGTACTTGCAGGCGAATGAGCTTGTTAACAAAATTAATCCAGAAAGTAATGCTTTGGCAAAACAATTGGCAGAGGAAGCTATTGCCTTAGACCCGGATTATGCTTGGGCATATTATATTCTTGGTAGATCCAACATGATGGATGTGTGGGTTAAAGCCAGTAAATCTCCCAAAGAGTCTATAGGGAAGGCCATAGAACTGGTGCAAAAGGCTATTGCCTTGGATAATACAAATGCTGATGCGCACAGCGCTTTGGGCTTTCTATATTCAATGACAAGAGAGCATGATAAGGCCCTTGCCCAAGCGGAGAAGGCTGTCTCCCTCAATCCCAATTCAGCTGTTGCTCATTTTTTGGTGGGAAAGACACTTAGTTTTGCCAGCAGGTGGGAGGAATCCATTCCTGAATATAAGAAAGCGATACGTCTTAACCCTATCCCGCCGAATAGTCACTTATGGAGTTTAGGATTGTCTTATGCCTATACGGGGCAATACGAGGAGGCA
>JAOUFU010000416.1 GCA_029858035.1 Phycisphaerae bacterium | reverse complement strand
ACAAACCCAATTTCAGAGGTGTAAAGATGCTCAGTGATATTCTAAACATCAACAGGTTTAATCCGCGAAATGAGCGCCGAAATTCTCGCCCTGCCCCGCTAAAACCTGATTGCTTTTGTTATCTTTGCCGCTTAAAATTACTCCTGATGGATCGCCGAATCATAATAAACGCCGATGATTTTGGCCTCTGTGACGGAATAAACGAGGCCGTTGCCCGGGCCCATAGCGATGGCATACTGACCAGCGCCACGATTATGGTAAATATGCCGGCCGCAGAAAAGGCCGTCAAAATAGCAAAAAAACTGCCCTCTCTTGGCGTCGGTGTCCACCTTAACCTCACCGAAGGCCGGCCAATTTCGAAAGATGCCTGTATTGACGGTTTACTCGGTTCCGATGGACAATTTGCTCACTCGCCCCTCAAGCTCTCGCTTTTGTCTTTGGCTGGACATAAGATTAGAGAGGCCATCCGGACCGAATTGGCCGCCCAAATCCAATGGGTTATTGACCACGGCCTAAAACCCACCCATTTGGACTCACATAAACATATCCACTCATTCCCTGCTTTGTTCTCGATCGTCTGCCAATCGGCAAGACGCTTCAAAATCCCCGCGATACGTTGGACTTTCGAGCCGAAGGAGCTTTCACGGATTCCCTGGCCGATGACAAGTGAGGATGGCAGAATAAGGGCCCAAAAGGTCAGGATTATGGCCAGGATTAACCGGATGCAAAACAAGGATTTCCTGAAAATTGATGCGCTTCTTGGTATTGCACATACCGGTAAAATTGACGTGAATTTTTTAAAGGCCGTTACTTTATATAATTCGGAGGCAACCGTAGAAGTGATGACTCATCCGGGTTTTGCTGATGGTCTGGACGCTGACAAAACCAGGTTGCTGAACCAGCGGAAAGTCGAGATGGATGCCCTTTGTAGTGAGAAAACAAGACAATATTTCAAAGACGCGAATATAAAATTAGTGCATTATGGACAGCTCTGACCAGGTCAACAAAGCCCCTTGCAATATGTCACAAGGCGGTAACCATATCGATTGTTCGGTCGTAGTGCCGCTTTATAATGAAGCTCTGGTTGTCGAGGAGCTTTACAGTCGGTTAACCAAAACAATGGCCGAAACCGGGCTGCATTATGAGCTTGTCTTTGTCGATGATGGAAGCAGCGATAATACCTTGGATATACTGAAAGGTATTGTCGACAGGGACGGAACAGTGGTTGTTATCGAGCTTCGCCGCAATTTCGGACAGACTCCCGCTCTCGCTGCCGGTTTCGATGCTGCAAAAGGCCAAATTATAATATCAATGGATGGGGACCTGCAGCACAACCCGGAAGAGATACCGAATTTTCTTGAAAAAATCGACGCTGGCTACGATGTTGTCAGCGGGTGGCGCAAACACAGGGTGGACAATCTTTTAATGAGGAAGTTGCCCAGCAGGGCGGCCAACTGGCTTGCTTCGAAAGTAAGCGGCGTCGATATCCACGATTTCGGCACCACCTTCAAAGCATACAGACGCCATGTAATTGAGGGATTGAATCTTTACGGAGAGATGCACAGATTTATTCCGGCACTGCTTTCGCGAAGCGGTGCTAAAATCATCGAGATACCTATAAAGAACATCGTCCGCCCAAAAGGGGCCAGCAGCTATGGAATCTCCAGGACGTTCAGGGTCGTCTTCGATTTGATAACGCTCCGATTTCTGCTTGGGTACATCACAAGGCCGCTGCACTTTTTCGGTAGAGCGGCTTTATATTGTATACTTACGGCCTTTCTGTTGGGTGCTTATATACTATATGACAAACTCGCATATAATGTACCGATTTCGGTTGAACACGGTCCACTGGCGGGGCTGGCGGCTATACTTCTGCTGATTGGATTTATCTTCGTCGCTACTGGTCTGATAGGTGAGATGATAAGCAGAGTATATTTTGAATCGACAGGCAAAAAAATCTATTCGGTACGCAAAGTGTATCGCAGGGAAACTTTAACAGCGAATTAACAGTGAGAAAGAAGAAAAAACAATTACCATTTTTTTTGTATATTGTCCTGCTTGCGGGGGCGGTGTTTCTTTTGGTTCGGCATTTTCATATCAAGCATTTTAATGTGATCGAGCCGGACGTGCTTTATACCAGCGGCCAGCCGCGGGGGATGGATTACACACGTTTGCTTTACAAATATAATATCGGCTCTATCGTGAATGTCCGCTCCGCTTCGGAACATCGCGAGAGACACTGGCACAACGAAGAGGTCACCTGGGTTAGAAACAATGGCGTTAATTATTTTGAATTGCCCATAGAAAAAAGCGACGATTTGCCCGACGAACAGACTCGGCAGGAGTTTCTTGCCATTATGGCCGATAAAACCAACCTGCCGGTGCTTCTGCACGACAGCGACGGCAGGAAGAGGGTTTCGATACTCGCCGCCGTGTGGGCCCTTAAGGCAAATAAGTACTCTGTCGATGAGGCTATCGGGCTGGTTGAAAGGATAAAAGAACAACCGCTACTCGATGCCGAAAGAAATTTCATCAACAGCTTAGCTCAGCAGCAGTAATACGTTGTGAACCATGTTTACTCAATTGTAGAATTAAGCTCCTTTAAATTTTGTCCTCATTGTCACCGCCGGGCGTGTGCATTAGTGCTCCGCCTACCACTTTTTCTTTATGTCTTTCTGCATTCTCCTGCAGGTAGACGATATCAAAGGAGTTACCTTCCAGCAGCTCATCAAGATATTTGCCGAAGGCGACAACCCACGCGCCCTGTTTGTACAGTTCATAGACTTCTGATTTTGATTGTATTTCGGGCACGCGCCTGCCGGAGTAATGAATGAAACGTGTGGAAGCGGATTTGTATGCTATAAGGTTATCCGATGGGGGGACTTTACGGGCCACTGCCCGGCTGAACTGTCTTGATGGTTGATTGTAATTGAGCGGATTTGCCAGGAAGGTATACCCAATCATGGTTAAAACAGCAATACCGGCAAATATGGCTGCACATCCTGAAGGAACTTTCCCGGCCCTGAACATGAGGGCGACAACTATAATCACAATCAATCCCGCTGCGCTTGTAATGATTGCTTCGGCCAGAAACTCGTGCTTTAGCTGACTCATAATAATGGGCAGCGCAATGAAGCATATTGCCAATATCGCAAGGTGGAGTAACAGGAGATTCCTTACAAGTTTTTTCGTGAAAGCTTTTTGGCTGAAAGCCATATCTTCCAGCAGGATAGCGGTCAATATGGTCATTGCCGGCATTGCGGGGAGGATGTAGTGCTGTCGTTTTCCGCTTGAGAGGCTCAGAAAAGCGAGGTCGACAATGAACCACAGCCACAAGAACAACATGGCAGGCTGCTTCTTATTCCAGACCCTGTAAAAAGGAGCAGCCAGTGCAAACGGCACAAAGGCCGCCCACGGTGACATAAACTGAAACATCTTGGGAAGATAGTAGTATAATGGTTTGCCATCTGAGGCGTATGTACCGAAGAAGCGGTCTACAAATTCACGTTTCCACACAGCCAGGTCCCAGTTCAACCTGGAAGCAATGGCCAACGGCCAGGGCAAAACGACAGCAAGAAAGATAATGGTGCCAATAATCGGCAAGAATTTGGGCACTTGCTTCCACTGCCGGAACACGGCGACGTAGAAAAAGAGCGGCATCAAAACCAGCGGCAGCGGGACAGGTCCTTTGGCGAGGTTTGCCATGGCGAAGCTTATCCAGAATACAAGCAAATATATAATTTGTTTTTTTCGTTTTTTGGCCAAGACGGCTGAGTAAAAAGATAATAAGCACAGCATGATAAAGAAGGTTACCACCATTTCCGGCCGGCCGTTATGCGAGTAGAGGATATAACTTAGCGACGTTGCCCAGACAGCCGCAGAAAGAACTGCGATGCGAAAAGACAGCCACTGATTTACAAAATACAGGATGGCGGCTACAGACAAAATCCCGAAAAGAGCGCTTGGCAGCCGGGTGGTGAATTCATCGACCTGACCGGTTATTTTGGAAAAGCCTGCTACGAGCCAGTAGGAAAGCGGTGTCTTCTGGAGACGAAGCTCCCCGTTACAGGTAGGCATGATCCAATCGCCGCTTTCCAGCATCTCGCGTGCAGCAACCGAAACAAAACATTCATGGTCATTAAGGGGACTTTCGGACAGTGTCCAGAACGCGATTACCACCGACAGAAGTAATACCGCACAAATGATAAG
>JAOUFU010000415.1 GCA_029858035.1 Phycisphaerae bacterium | reverse complement strand
GAAAAGGCCGGTCCATAGCGCAGGCCCGTCCCAGCTTGGCCTCTACCATCGAATGTCAGGCGCGAGATTTTCGAGTACCACGCATCCCACTGGAACATAGTGCTGTCGGCTGGCCCATCCCACAATAAGATGGTGCTTGACGGATCTTCGCCGATGACGGCCACGCCCTGGCAATCAGTGTGCTCCTTTCTCTTCGTCTGCACAGTGGCCGTGAGCCGATAGGTGCCCGCAGGAATATAGAGAACACACGCCTTTTCATGTTTGGTCAACGCATCAAGCGCTCGCTGTAACGCCGTAGTATCATCCGCCTTGCCGTCCCCAACAGCATCATAATCGCGCCGCAGATCTCGCCAACTCGCGAACGGGCCGACAAATTCCTCCTCGGAGGCCGGCAGCGACAACGACGTAAAGCACACGATAAAAACCGTGACTATAATTCTCAGGGTAGTATAGTTCTGCATTTGGATTCTCTACTTTCAGGAATAGTTGAACGTATTTAATTCCATTTCCCCTCATCGCTGAGGAACTGCTGCTGGATCTGCTCGATTTTCTCAAGACGGCGAAAATCAGAAACGGGCACCAACGGAGTGATACGGTTTCGGTAATAAAACATGTCGACGACCTCAAAATTCGGTGGGATATCGCCTTCGATTTGATACAGCCTGGCGATGAGCTGGGCTCCGGGTACAAGCCATTGGTAGATTTCCCAGTTGTTCATACCGGACCAGACGTGGTACCGGGGTCCGTTTTTGCCCTTGGCCGAGAACGTTGTCTCGCTGTAACCGCCGGAGAACGGCAGCATGGCATCGCACTGGTGCTCAGCATAGGTGAGTATATTCGGCCCCATCCGCTTTCGCAGGTCGCGCATCAGCTTTACATGCTCCAGGTCCGCCCCGAAACTGTCAAGATAGAAAATAGTGCAGCCCTTGTCGATCATGTTCTGGAACCGCCGCCAGAGCATTTCGCGATGTTCGGGATCATCGGCATTGATATGGATCACCTCATCAGTCCGCCAGTCGCGGCGCACGGCCAAGTCGGCAGGCCGGGTGGTTACACCGAGCTTTAGTCCTGCCTCGTGAAATCGCTGGGCCAGGAGAGGCCAGTTCCGCTCCACTTCCGGTGGGAGCACGTCGAAGTCGGGCCGATACATCGCCCCACGCGGATCATCGCCGCCCTGTCCCCAGAGGATCACGCCCTGTCCACCCGCGGACTTCAACCTGGGTATCAGAGTCCGGCAGAAGGACTCGGCGCCCTCGCCAATATCAATCCGGCGATGACCGCCATGAAAACCGTACGGATTGGTGGGCGAGACAGCCTGCTGGCTGTGGTTCATGTAGTCCGAAGCGATCCAGCGGTAGTCGGCTTGGTATCGGGCAGAGCCGAACGTGGCGCGGAAATGCTCGCGATATATCTCCAGCAGATGCTTCCAGCTGCGATCCCGGCTGACGCGGAGCCGAAGATCGACCGTCGCGGCCCCTCGGGCCTGAATCGATGTCCCGACAAAATATATCAGCCGACGATCCGGAGATTTCTCCCGCTTCTCCGCAGCCCAGCCTGAGTAATCCCACAGTATCAAGGTTCGAGCCCAGCCGGTCTTCCAGGGCGAGACCCCTACGCCAATAGAATCATCGGTAGCGTAGCTGCCGCCTATCTTCGACCAGAAGCTCGGATGACATAGTCCAAGTCCATGTGCCTGAAAGTAGCTAATGTGTTGTACCTGCATCAGTCCCACCGGCGGGCAATCGAAATGGAAAACCAACCCGGAGAAGCCCACCACGTTGATCGGTTCTGATGAGTGATTGTTCTCGATGCGGGATGAGATCGTTACATCCTCGCCGTTGAAAGTATAGTCGACAATGCATACCACATCTCCGGGGGCATGTCTCACGCGTACACGATTGGCGGCAAGGACTTCGAGTGATTTGTTTGACACAGGTTCAGTCTTGACGATCCCGGAGCCGGAGTCCTTGAACCAGTTTTCGGCATTGAAAACGGACCAGCCGCCGGAAGCCAGCTCTCTCTTTCCAATGCGGATCGACGATAGCCCTTCTGTCGTGACGTGGAAGATTATGCCTTGTGACGTCTGATAGATAAAAGGGCCCGTTTCATTGCCGGTCGGCTTGTGATAGGACGAAGTAGACTTTTCTGCGGGAAGTCCGGCTTCTCTTGTAAACGTCACATCTTCGTCGCTATGCTGACCTGGTATCTGTCGGACAGACGCTGCACACAATTTGCCGCTGACGAAGGCCGAACACACGACAGCAAAAACAAATACAGGAATTACTTTCGCTGGTGCCTTCATCCGGAGTATCCCATATAATTGTTCATAGAAGCAACATTTCACCAAATAGTCTCTACGCAGGAAATCTATGATGCTATTATACCTGATTTCTGAGCAGAAAGACACTGTGCTCTTGTGAAGCGTCCGACTCTGAGAATGTTGGTTTTGCTGACAGCACACAATTAGTAGGAGACATCTCAACTGCACTCCCTAAAGGACACCCTTCATATAATCTTGTAAAATTTGATATAATCATGAAATAAAGCTTGGTCTCCGAGCGTCATTATAATCGTAAGGTTGCACATAGTGTGTAGCAGCGTTTGTTTAACCACCTGGAGGAACAGTATATGAAGATGCAAGTATCTCTTTGGAAAGTGTTGTTTTTTGTCTTGTTGGTTTTTTCAGCCTTTCCGGGGCCGGTATCGGCTGGACAGGCGAAGAAGGAGATTACGGGAGACTGGCAGGTCAAAATAGAATTCAACGGTCGACAGATAACATCAATTCTATCGTTTTCCAGCAACAAAAATGGCGAGCTTGCCGGCAGCTGGATAAGCTTTTCGGGACTGAGCGAACTGAAAGACATAAAGTATGAAAACGGGGAGCTCAGCTTTGTACAGGTCTATCGATTCCGGGATAGTGAATCCGAGGCGAAATTTACCGGGACGGTCAAGCGGAGAAAACTCACAGGAACATTATCCAGTGACAGAGGCGAGTCCAGGATCGAGGGCACCCGCCTCAGACCGATATCAAGGGCGGTTGGTAACTGGGATATGAAAATCAAGGTGGAAGAACGGGAGTTTACCGCAAACCTAATAGTCAAACAGGACCAGGATGGCAAACTTACCGCCGATTGGCAGAGCCAGTGGGGCGAGCACAAAATCTCGGATGTGGAGTTTAAGAAAAATAAGCTGAATTTCAAGCGAACGAGCAAAGTACAGGACAGGCAGTGGGAATCCACCTTCGATGGTACCGTAAGGGTACATACGCTTTCAGGCACATTCACGAGCGACCGCGGCGAGATTAAGGCGGAAGGAAAACGCTTAGGTTCAGCCCTTATTGGCAAGTGGAACCTTGAAATCACATCCGATCGCGGAACACGCAAACAGATACTGCAAATCAATCCGGATTTGAGCGGATTGTACGGCCCAATTGCCATTCAAAAGTTCAATCTTAAAGACAATCAGGTCAGCTTCAAGACAACTCTGGAGTATAACGAACAAAAATCCGAAATCAGCTTTGCCGGAACACTGCAAAACAATAAGCTTAATGGCGAGATGACCACTTCCAGAGGCACAAGAACAGTGGAAGGCTGGAGGAAAGGTCGTACAAAAACCAACAAGCCCTCTCGTGAGCCGGATGTCGTCTTTGTCCCAACGCCACAAAAAGTTGTGGATAAAATGCTTGAAATGGCGGAAGTCAAAAAGGACGATTTAGTGTATGATCTCGGTTGCGGTGACGGCCGAATCGTAGTCACAGCAGCCAAGAAATTTGGCTGTAGAGCAGTAGGATATGATATATCTCCCAAAAGGGTGAAAGAATCTCTCGAAAATGTGAAAAAGAATAATGTCGGTGATCTGGTAAGAATCGAGCAGCAGGATATTTTCACGCTGGACCTCAGTAAGGCAAATGTAGTCACTCTCTATTTGCTTCCGAGCCTTAATGTCAAACTGATTCCCCAGTTGGAGAAGCTCAAGCCCGGTTCCCGGATTGTCTCACACGACTTCGATATGAAGGGAGTCAAGCCTGATAAGGTAGTTACAATTCCAGATGAAAAAGACGATTACGGCGATCATACAATCTATTTGTGGACCACGCCGTTAAAAAAAGAAAAGGTAAGTAACGAATAGGACCAAAACGAGCAGGACACGAGATATGAAATTGTCCTGATACGCTTTCAGATACTGAAAGGCAGAACCAGAATTTCCCTTTTGG
>JAOUFU010000414.1 GCA_029858035.1 Phycisphaerae bacterium | reverse complement strand
CTTCGCAGCAGGTTAGGCCGTTACGCGCTCCACGCCCCCTGATGAAACGGTCAACGAGGAGTGTTGTCGATAGGATGCCAATCAGGGCCATATTGTCCTTGAGGCTTGTCTCCCTACCGGAACGAAACTTATTGACCAACACCTCGGTGGCTCGTGAGTCGAAAATGCCGTCCTCCTTGATTCTCGTGGGAGACAGGAGATCTTGGGCATGACCATCTTTCTTACCGAAGAAACTTATCCCATCCGGAGCCCGATAAGGCTGTTTCTGCCTTGTCCTAATCGATTCCGGGATTAACCCTTTCACAGCCTGCTTCAACAAGTATTTTTGGTCAAGCACTTTCATTTTCAGGTCGGCCGACAAGCGGGAAGCAAAGGCCACAACCCGATGGTCCAGAAACGGGTAGCGCCCTTCCACAGCGTGGGCCATCGCCACACGATCCCCTTGCGATGAGAGGATATACCCAGGTAGCAGATAGCGGGCTTCTAGAAACTCCGCCTTGGCAAATGGATGCCAAGTGGCATAGGAGGCAGGGAGATCGTGTAGAAGAGCTGCCATGGCATCAGCAGCCCCAAGTTCAGCCCGAGTGGATTCCGAGAAAAACAGCTTGGATTTCGCTGTAAGCCCCCACCGAGGCAGATGGGAGAAGAACGGACTATCTAGATCTTGACCGGTCACGTGGAAAAAGTGCTTCAGGTACTCCAAGGATTGGCGCTGGATATTCGGCATATAGGGATAGAGGCGCTTTAAGAGCAGCGGGCGCCAGTCGGAATCTGGACGGCGGCGCCAAAATTGTCGAATTTTCGTCTCCTTGAAGATGTCATAGCCCCCGAACAACTCGTCCGCGCCTTCGCCCGTCAACACTACTTTGAAACCGTCGTCGCGCACCAGCTTCGACAGCAAATACATGGGCGCCGGCGCGCTGCGGAGGATCGGCTGCTCCGCGTGCCAGATTACCTCGGGGAATACGCTTACGATATCCTCGTAGCGGCAGCGAACGTCGTGGTGCGATGTCCCAAGAAACAAGCTGGCCTCACGTTGGAACCCGCTTTCATCCAGGTCGCTGGTCTCAAACGCAACCGAAAAAGTCCTGAGCCGTTCTCCAGCGCTCCTCCTCGCCAAAGCGGCGATGACTGTGGAATCAATGCCACCACTTAAATAGGCGCCGACGGGGACATCGGAACGGAGTCGAATCCGTGTCGCATCCTGAAGTAATGCAAGCAACTCCTCGGCCAATTGGTTGTCCCTAGCGCCGCCATTCGAGGGCCGTGGGGTCAGATCGAGTGTCCAATAGGGCGCGCTCCTGGCCTGGCCTTCCTCGACCACCATGGAATAGCCTGGAGGCAACTGGCTGATGCCCCGGAATGCAGTCCTAGGTGGGACCGTCACCCAAAACGTGAAGATTTGATCAAGTCCATTGAAATCGATCGCGCACGCGACCTCAGGACAAGCCAGCAATGCTTTGATCTCCGAGGCAAACAGAAACTCCCCGTTCACCTGGGTATAGTAGAGTGGCCTGACCCCCATTCGGTCACGCGACAAAAAGAGCTTTCGTTTCCGAACGTCCCAAATGGCGAACGCCCATTGCCCATTGAGCCGCTCCACACAACGTTCCCCCTCCTCCTGATACAGATGGAGCAGCACCTCCGTATCTGAGCTCGAAGTGAAACGATGTCCCTTCGCGATCAACTCGTCGCGGAGCTCGATGTAGTTGAAGATCTCTCCGTTAAACGTGATCCAGAGGGAATCCTGCGCGATCGACATCGGTTGATGCCCGCCGGTCAGGTCAAGGATGCTCAACCGGGCGTGCGCGAAACCGACCGGCCCCTGGCTGTAGATCCCGACATCGTCCGGCCCTCGGTAGCGGATGGTCCCGATCATCTGACACAACCGTTCTCGATTGGCCGATCCGCCATGCAGCTGGAGACTGCCGGCTATACCGCACATCTCATCGCATCTCCTACGTCCAACCGGTTATCTGAACCGCCTCAATACCGTTACCGAAACCGGCGGCGTAAACCGCGCGGCAAGACATTTAGAGTCTGGACAGCCAAGGATTGCAGCGGACCAGGCACCCATTGCCTGACCAACTGGTCGAAACGGTTGCGTCGCCGATGCTGAACCCGATCGTTGAGAAGAGCCAGTTGCTCCTGATTTAATCGCCAATCCGACGCACCGCAATTATCCAGGATATGCTCCGCCGAGTTTCCCTTTGGGATAGCCACCACACCCGACTGACATACGCACCAATTAATGACGATCTGTGCCGGAGATTTGCCCGTTTCTCGGGACAGTTCGTCGATGGCCCCTGTGGGGTCGCAATCCCGGATGCGAGACAGGCCGCGAGCCAGGGGGCAATAGGCGATGACGGTCACATGGTTAGCGCGGCAGTACGGCAGCAGTTCGGTCTCGATCGTGCGATCGATGAGGTTGTAGCGGACCTGATTGGACACGATCGGAAATCCTCCCAGGGCCTTCTGCGCCGCCTGCAACTGCGCGACTGAGAAATTGCTCACCCCGGCGAATTTCACCTTTCCAGCCGTGATCAATTCGGCGACGGCCCCCATAGTGTCGTCGATCGGGATGGTGGGATTGGGCTCGTGCAACTGAAGCAAGTCCACGAAATCCGTGCCCAATCGCTTCAAACTCGCCTCGACGGACCGGCGCAAATCGGCGGATCGAAAATTCTGCGGCGAGACTTTCGTGGCGATAAACACGCGCTCGCGCAGATCGCGAATGGCTTCGCCGACGGCGGGTTCAGACCCATAGGACTCCGCCGTGTCGACAAACAAAGCACCGGCTTCCAATCCCTTTCGTAGCGGCTGCGGCCCGGCATGGTACTCCCATGTGCCAATACCGACCTCAGGGATGAAAACTCCTGTATTCGCGAGTTCGGCAAGAATCACAGTTGTAGTCCGCCTCATGAAGCAGAGGAAGAAGGCGTGGAGATACGCAAAGTCCGGACTCCATATCGCTTTAAAAAGTTCGAGACCTCGTCCCCCAAATCGTTGGAGGAGCAGGACTGCTCCTTCTTAGCAATTTCAATCCACATGGTGCCTTGCGATTGCAGATGCACCCGGATATCGTTGGGAATTTCCCAGAGACTCAGTACTACATGGATCGACCTGGGATTCAGGTTCTGAATCGCCTCGCGAACATCTCCGTCGATAATTCCTAATGTCCAGGAACCACTGTCGCGTCGCCACCAGCTGGAGGCCGGTTTCGAGACGATGTATTGATGTCCGTCTTTGGCACAATTTAGGCCTGAGCCAATAAAATATTGAATCATCTCCGCTACGATACTTCGGAAAATGTCCACCTTGTCTTTTTCAGATACCTCTTTGGGGAATTCTGGGGCCTTGCTAATCACTCGTGCTGGAAATCCGACTGCGAGGGAGCGGGGCGGAATGGTTCCGTGAACAACAGATCGTGAGCCCACGACAGCGCCATCGCCGATCTTGGTCTTGGGCATCACAAAAACCCCCCAACCCAGTGAAACGCTGTTGCCGATTTCAACTGGCTCAAATTCAACTCCGTACCCCTCGAACTGGCTTAGGAAAGAGTAGTGCGTGAAAATAAGGCTATGTCCGCCAACTCCGGAGTCGTCACCAATAACAATTGGACGCGCCGGATTAATAAAGGCTAACTGTTGGACGAGGCAGTTGCGTCCAAGCACAAACCGGGAATCCGGAAACTGAAGGCCACCAACAAATACTTGCTCGTTAATCCTGCTACCCTCACCTATATCCAGGTAAGGGGTGTCAAGGAAAGTAGCGGAGCCAATTTGTACATGCGCTCCCAGTCGGATTTCTTTTCCGCGAATGATAGTCAGAAATCCGATCGACGTATGATCGCCAACTTCGACTTGATCGCCACAAATGACAGATCCGAGCCCGATAGAGACCCCCTTGCCAATGCGATAGCCCTTAAGTCGGTAGAGCCAGACTTTCAAAAATCCGGGCCATAGCCCGAAAAGTAGAATATCTCGAATCGGGATCCGCGGCTTTGTAATCAGCATCTTGGAACTCGCCTGAATTTCAGCCGATGTATTTCAATAAGTGACATGTTGCAAACAAGGAAGATGAACGCCTCGATCAACAACTACAGTGGGCCGATTATAGGTCTGGGCACAACGGAAATGACAAACCGTGAACAGGCTGTGTCACCGATTGACTGATCAAGGGGACTTAAGTTTTCCCTTCGCCTGCATAATGTGCAGGATAT